>JAJQGQ010000089.1 GCA_021200395.1 Erysipelotrichaceae bacterium | reverse complement strand
ATAATGAACAATAATTGTCATTCTTTAAACGCACATTGAAATATAAAATTTAGAAGTATTTTGTTGAAGTATAATGGATGATGAAATTGCTCATTGACAAATTTAATGGTTGATGGTATGTTTTGATTAAGAAAAGAGTATACTCTTATAAGTGTGGTTTTCCTACCGCTTGAGGTGGGATGTGCAGATTGATGTGGAGCCACACTTTTCTTTTACGTTAATATAAAAGAAGTGGCAATGCCACTTCTTTAGCGTGTGTTGAAATTAACTGGTTCATCAAATTCAGCAAAGTCAAAATATACAAATTGAAAAATGTAATATTTCTGATTTTTAGGATCGTGTACAATAAAATGATCTCTTCCTACTTGTTCAATAATACCCTTATAAACACGATCACGCCAATCATTACTGCCAGTATACGTAAAATAAAAGGTACCAAGTTTTCCAATATTCAATCTTAAAATATTCTCTAAATACGTTTGTTCACTAATAGGTAATATTGGTGATTCCACAATTGAATTATCCATAGACCCTCCTATAAGTCACAATTTAGCTTAGCTCCTGGTGCATAAAAACAATGGTTTTTATATCTACCAGTAAGTTCACCATAAAAAGTTTCAGGACATGTTACGTTACTACCAGGATTTTTAAACCATAAAGCGTTATATGCTGGTTCTACGCGATAACCTTCAATATTGCGTAATGCTAGTTCTCTTTCCTTGGCATTCACTGCTTCATTAAATAATGGCTGACCAACGCCAGCAAAGGCATTTGTTTGATAGATGACTTCAGAAATAGTACGCGTATTTCTAAAGACATCGCATTCTGCCACAACACGATTAACTACAACATTACCAACCATAAGCATCCCTTCGTCTCCCTCACCTAAAGCTTCAGCTTTCATGATACGTGCTAAAAGTTCAACGTCGGCATCGTTATATGCAATTCTAGGCATGGTTTCACCTCTTTACATTATATGAACAAGTTTTTTAAAGTTGCAACAATCTATTTAAAAAAGTTTTTTTGAAAATTAACACGAAATAGTATTTTTTTAAATGACTTTGTGGTAAAATAGAAACATAGGTAAGCACTTTCACATAAAAGTTTAGGAGGAAAAATTATGGGAAAAGAAATTGTTGCGATGATTTTAGCAGGTGGAAGAGGTACGCGTCTTGAAGCTTTAACAGCTAAAGTTGCTAAACCTGCAGTCCACTTCGGAGGGAAGTATAGAATTATTGACTTTCCATTAAGCAATTGTGCCAACTCTGGAATTGATGTAGTTGGTGTATTAACACAGTATGAATCTGTCTTACTTGGAACATACGTAGGTGCCGGTTCTAAGTGGGGTCTTGATGGTAACAATTCATTAGCTGCTATTTTACCAGCTCGTGAAAGAGGAGAAGTAGGAGCTACTTGGTATGCTGGTACTGCTGATGCCATCTATCAAAATATTAGTTTCTTAGATCAATATGATCCAGAATATGTTTTGATCTTATCAGGTGACCATATCTATAAGATGGATTATGATGCTATGTTAACTGCTCACAAAGAAAAAGGTGCAGCATTAACAGTTGCAGTATTAAATGTTACTTTAGAAGAAGCTACTCGTTTTGGTATTATGAATACTAATCCAGATGGTACAATTTGTGAATTTGAAGAAAAACCAGCTCAACCTAAGTCTACATTAGCTTCTATGGGTATTTATATTTTCACTTATAAAGATTTAAGAAAATACTTAATTGATGATGCTGCTGATGAAAATAGTAAACATGACTTTGGTATGAATATCATTCCAATGATGTTAAATGATGGTAAGAAATTATATGCTTACGAGTTTGAAGGATATTGGAAAGATGTTGGAACTGTAGAAAGCTTATGGCAAGCTAATATGGATTTATTAGATGATAAAGAGTTAGATCTTTATAATATTAAGAAAGATTGGAAGATTTACACTGAAGATACTTTGAGTAAACCTCAAATCATTGGTGATAAGGCTTCTGTTAAGAATTCCCTTGTTACTCAAGGATGTATCGTTAACGGTGAAGTATCAGGTTCTGTATTATTTGATAATGTATCAATTGGTGAAGGTGCTAAGGTTGTAGACTCTGTCTTAATGCCTGGTGTCCTTGTTGAAGAGGGTGCAGAAATTTACAAAGCCATCGTTGATGAAAATGTTGTTATTAAAGCAGGAAGCGTAACTAACAAGGAAGCTAAAAAAGTAGAGCTTGTTAGTGATAATGCGTAATAGGAGGATATTGAAATGGCAAAAGTTATTGGATTAGTAAATTTACACTCTGATGTTTCTTTAGGAGGTTTAACTGAAAAAAGACCAGTTGCTTCAGTAAGTTTCCTTGGTCGTTATGGAATTATTGACTTTGTATTATCTAACTTATCTAATTCTAATGTTGATAGTGTTGGTGTTTTAATTAAGGAAAAACCAAGATCATTATTTAAACATTTAGGTAGTGGTAATGCATGGAACTTCAACTCAAAATCTGGTGGTGTTTCATTATTATACAATGAAAAATATGCTAACAGTCCTATGTATAATCATGATATTAATAATATGGTTGAAAACTCTGCATTTGTTGAAAAATCAAAAGCTGATTATGTAATTATTGCTCCAGCTCATATTATTACAACTATGAATTATGCTGATGTTGTTGATGCTCATATTAAATCAGGTGCTGAAATTACAGTTGTTTATAAAAATATTGATAATGCTGATGAAACATTTGTTGGTTCTGATTATTTAGAATTAGATGGTAATCATGTAAGTGCTATTAAAACAAATAAGGGTAATCGTAAAGAAAGAAATATTTCTTTAGAAACTTATGTTATTAATACAAAAGCATTATTAGATTTAATTAATTATGCTAAAGAAATTAGTTCATTCTTTGATTTAAAAGAAACATTAGCTTATTTATGTGATGAAAGAGATATTGCTGCTTATGAGTATAAAGGTTTTGCAAGAATTATTGATTCATTTGATGCATATTATAAAGTTAGCTTAGAAATGTTAGATTTTGAAGTTTCTACTCAAGTTTTCAAATCTAATTGGCCAATCTTTACTAATACAAATGATACTCCACCTGCAAAATACAAAGCAAATGCTAACGTAAAGAAATCATTCGTTGCTAATGGTGCTATTATTGATGGTACTGTTGAAGGAAGTATTATCGCACGTAATGTCGTTATTGGTGAAGGTGCTTCAGTTAAGAATTGTATTATCTTAAATGGTTCTACAGTTGCCTCAGGTGCTGTTATTGAAAATGTTATTATTGATAAAGATGCTAAAATTGAAAAGAAGATTAATTTAGCAGGTGGTACAACTCCACTTTATGTTAAAGAAGGGGATGTCGTATAATGAAAATAGTATTTGCGGCTGGTGAAGGGACTCCTTTTATAAAATCTGGTGGATTAGCTGATGTAATTGGATCTTTACCTAAAGCTTTGGTACAAAAAGGACATGAATGTATTGTTGTTTTACCAAAGTATAGAGATTTAAAACTAGCAGATCAATTAGAATATGTAACTAATTATTATATCTGGGTTGGATGGAGAAGATGCTATTGTGGTGTTTTCAAAGCTGAATATGATGGTGTGACTTTCTACTTTGTAGATAATGAACAATATTTTGGAAGACCTGGATTATATGGATATGATGATGATGAAGAAAGATTTGCATTCTATGATTTTGCAGTATTGGAACTTATTTCTCATTTAGATATTAAACCTGATATTATTTCTTTACATGACTGGCAAGCAGCTATGATTGCTCCTTTATATAAAGAAAGATATGCATATTATGAATATTATCAAGGTATTAAGATTATTTTTACAATTCATAATATTGCTTATCAAGGTAAATGTGATCCTAACTATTTAACAGATTTATTTGGTTTAGATAATTATCTCTATTACAATGGTAATTGTCGTAATGATGGATGCCTTAGTATGATGAAATCAGCTATTTTCTATAGTGATGTAGTGACAACTGTTTCTCCTACATATGCGCAAGAAATTCTAACTGATGAATTTGGTGAAGGTTTACAAAGTATTTTAAATATGCGTAGACATGATCTTTATGGTATCTTAAATGGTATTGATCCTGATGTTGTGAATCCTGCAACAGATCCTGAATTAGTAGAAAATTTTGATATTACTACAGTAGATGAAAAGAAACCAATTAATAAGGCTGCTTTACAAGAAGAATGTGGCTTACCAGTAAGAGCAGATGTACCTTTAATTGGTATCGTAACAAGATTGACATGGCAAAAAGGTTTAGACATTATTCTAGAAAAGATGGATGAACTTATGCAACGTGATGTACAAGTTATCGTACTTGGTGCAGGTGATTTGAAATATGAAGAACCATTAAAGGGAATTGCTGCATATCATAATCAGAAGATTTCATTGAATTTAAAATATGACTTTGGTTTATCTTGCCGTATCTATGGTGGATGTGATATGTTCTTAATGCCTTCATTATTTGAACCTTGTGGTTTATCACAAATGATGTCACTTCGTTATGGAACAATCCCTATTGTTAGAGAAACTGGTGGTTTAAAAGATAGTGTTCAAGCATATGATGAATATGCTCAAACAGGTACTGGATTTAGTTTCAAGAACTATAATGCTCAAGAAATGCTTAATACTATTGATTATGCGTTAAAAGTTTATAACGAAGATAAAGATAGCTGGAAAGATTTAGTACATCGCGCAATGGATGCTAAACTTGATTGGGAAGAAAGTGCAGACGCCTACTTACGAGTTTTCAATTCATTGTTAGATTAGCGATTATGGGATAGGTTTTATACCTATCCTTTTCGCTTTTCATTGATTTTCAATTAAATCTTTAGTATACTACAAAAATGAAGGAGGGATTGTGATGCATAAAGTGAAAATATTATGTTTGCTTGCATTATTATTTGTTTTTGGTGCGTGTGAAAATAAATCTTCGGTTGTATCTTTGGAAAAAGATGGAACCTTATATGAAATCACAGATCAAGCTTCTTTTTATTATCCTAATCGTTTAAGCATTGATACTTCTTCTGATAATATTGATGCTGTACATTTTATTGATGAAGATGAAATAATGACTTATTTTTCATTGGAAGATGATACAGATAATCTTATTGAAGATTTGCCTGCCTTGTATCAAGGCCAACTAGAAGAATATGGTGCTACCGATGTGAGTTATAATAAGATAACATTGGATAGTGGGTTAGAATGTTATAAATTTTATGGTATCTATAGTTCATCAGGTATGAAATTTGAACATGTTGTCTTTTTTACCACTGAATGTACGTATGCCTTAACCTATCAAGCATCAGAATCTGTATATGAGGAGAATATTGAAGAGATTAATCAATATTTAGAGTCATTGACAGTACATTATTAAAACTTGAATAAAATTGGATAATTTGTTATAGTATACTAAATTATAAATAAGAATGAAAAAATTATGAAGTTAATAGAGAAAGCTAGATGGTGGAAATGCTTAATGGATGATTTTGGATGCCCTTATTTGAGTCTTTTTAAAAGAAAGAACGTAAACTTGCGTTAAAAGTTAGAAGTGAGCATATGATAAAGTGGATTGTCTCTATCATTTGCTTTTTTAATAAATGGAGGAAAACAATGAAAGTATTTAATACCCTAACTAATAAGAAAGAAGAATTTAAACCAATTGAAGAAGGAAAAGTTAGTATTTATGTATGTGGGCCTACAGTATATAATCATGCTCACATAGGAAATACTAGACCTATGATTGTATTTGATGTATTAAGAAGAACTTTTGAATATTTGGGAAACGAAGTGACTTTTGTTTCTAACTTTACTGATGTTGATGATAAAATTATTAAGGCAGCTAAAGAAGAAGGTATTAGTGAAAGAGAATTAACGGATAAGTATATTAAAGCTTATAATGATATTCGTAAAAATCTAAATCTAGAAATGCCTACTTATACACCACGTGTTACGGAGACAATGGGGCCAATTATTGATTTTATCGATACTTTAGTCAAAAAAGGTTATGCCTATGAAGTTGATGGTGATGTTTATTTTAGAGTTCCAATGATTAAAGAATATGGAATGCTATCAGGTATCAAGGTAGAGGATTTGATTAATAATGCATCGGAACGTTTAGAAGATGCAGACAATGCTAAAAAAGAAAGCCCAACGGATTTTGCTTTATGGAAGAAAACTGATGAAGGTATTCAATTTGATAGCCCATGGTCAAAAGGAAGACCAGGATGGCATACTGAATGTGTGGTTATGATTAATGATATTTTTGAAAATGGTAAGATTGATATTCATGGTGGTGGACAGGACTTAAAATTCCCTCATCATGAAAATGAAATTGCACAATCTATGGCTTATCATAATCATCCTATTGCTGATACCTGGATGCATAATCAAATGATTAATATCAATGGTGAAAAAATGTCTAAATCATTGGGTAATGTTGTATGGGCAAAAGATGCTATTGATAAGTTAGGCTGCAATGTATTTAAGTGGCTTATGTTATCAACGCATTATCGCAATCCTTTGAATATGACAGATGAGGTTATTGAAAATGTTAAGAAAGAAGTCGCAAAAGTAGAAAATACTTTAAAGCAGACTTCATTATATATTCAATTAAATCATTTGAATGGAAATGATTATAAAAAAGAAGTTGTTGATTTAATGGTTGATGCCCTCAGCGATGATTTAAATACTTCATTAGCGTTAAGTCGCATCTTAGATCAGGTTAAGGTCATGAATCAAGTGATGCGTGTTAGAGATAAGGATAATGAATTGATATTATTAGAATGTAATACTTTAATTAAGATGCTTGATGTAATGGGCTTTACACATGATACTGTTAAGTTAAGTGAAGAAGATATTGATATGTATAATCAGTGGAACGCATATAAAAAAGCTAAGAATTTTGATGAAGCTGATAAATTAAGAGCAACTTTGCAAGAAAAAGGCATTCTATGAAACCAGAACTTATTAATCCTTTGACGTTGGCTTATTTAGGTGATGCTGTTTTTGAGGTTTATGTAAGAGAATATTTAATTGTTGAAAAGAATATTTTAAAACCTGATGCATTAGCGAAGGAGTCTGTTAATTATGTGAGTGCTAGAGCACATGCAAGTTTTATGCATGCTGCTTTAGAAAATAATTGGTTAACCGAGGATGAAGTGGCCATTTATAAACGTGGTCGTAATGCCAAACCAAAACATCAAAATAAAAATGTCAATGTTTTAGACCATAATCAATCATCAGGTTTTGAATGTTTGATTGGACATCTATATTTATTAGGGCAACATGAACGTATTGATGAAATATTTGAATATTTTAAAGAGTTTGTAGGAGAAACAAAATGAGACAATATATTTATGGTAAAAATACTGTGATGGAATCTTTAAGAGGACAAAAACAGGTATATGACATTTATTTACTTAAAGCTTATAATGATCCAAAACTTATAAAACTTATAAATTCGAAAAATATTCAAGTGCATTATGTAGATAAAAAGTTTTTGGACAAGAAAGTTGGAAATGTCGTTCATCAAGGTATTGTGGCAAGTGTAGAAGGTTATGATTATTATGAATTAGATGATATTATAGATAATATACCAAGTGATAAACAGCCTTTGCTGTTGATGCTTGATGGCTTAGAGGATCCTCATAATTTAGGAGCTATCCTTAGAACATGTGATGCTGTTGAAGTAGATGGGGTTATTATTGGCAAAAATCGTAGCGTAGGATTAACACCAACTGTTGCGAAAGTTTCTACTGGTGCTATTGATTATGTAAAAGTGGCTCGTGAAACGAATTTGTCAAGAACTTTAGAAAACTTGAAAAAGAAAGGCTTTTGGATTGTTGGTTGTGATTTAAATGAGTCACAGGATTATCGTAAGATTGATTATAATATGCCTTTGTGTATTGTGATTGGTTCTGAAGGTTTTGGCATTTCTCGTTTGGTAAAATCTAAATGTGATATGAATGTTGTTTTGCCTATGAATGGACATGTCACTTCATTAAATGCTTCTGTGGCAAGTGCAGTTATTTTGTATCAAGTTTATAATTCACGACATCCATTGAGTTAAGGTGGTGATAATATGGATAGTTATAGCAGTGATGAGGAACTTCTTTATTTAATGCGTTGTGGTTATGAAGAAGCGGAAACTTTATTATATAAAAGATATTATCGTTTAATTTATCGCTGGATCTATCCCATGGCTTCAACGTATAATGATTTGGATTATAATGATTATGTGCAAATAGCAATAATGCCTCTTGATTATATTTTTGATAGCTATCGTAGTGATTATGATATGTCATTAAGAAATTTTGTTAGACAAGCTATTACCAAAAAATTTGTTTCCTATTTTAGAGTCAATCAAAAAAGACATAATGAATATTATCCATCTTTAAATAACTGGGTTGATGATGAAAAGAAATTTAGATATGATGATATTGTCGCAGATCCCAAATCTCATTATCGACCTGAAAAGGCCTTAGCAGTTAAAGAAGCATCTACACAATATTATACAGCTATAGATAAATTAGCTTCCCAGGTTGAAAAAGAAGTTATTATGTATTTAGAAGAAGGATATACGGAAAAAGAGATTGCACAAATATTGAATATTAATATAAAAAGTATTTATAATGCTGTTTATCGTATTAAGAAGAAGAAATCCTCCATTGACGACTTAACATAAATGTGTTAAATTATATCGGAGGAGTGATGAACATGAAACAAAAAGTTATCTTGGTATGCAGTGAATGTTTATCACGCAATTATTCAGTAGTTAAGAATAAACGTACTAATGTCGAAAGACTGGAGCTTAGAAAATATTGTAAAAAATGTGATAAACACACAATTCATAGAGAAACAAAATAGGAGGTCATTATGAAAATTAGAGAGTGGTGCTCTTTAAAGGGCATACGTCAGGAAATTAAAAATATTCATTGGTTGACAAAAAAAGAATTGGCCTATAATTCTTTTGTTGTATTAGTATTTTGCTTTTTATTTGGTGTCTATTTTTATCTTAGTGACACTATTATAGCGTTAATTTTAAGAGCATTGGGGATGAATTAATATGGCTGAAAATGAAAATATTGTAAATACTGGGACAAGTTTCAATGAAGGCAGACGTTGGTATGTGGTTAATACTTATTCTGGACATGAGAATAAAGTAAAAGAAAACTTGGAAAAACGTGTTGAATCTATGGGTCTTCAGGATATATTGTTTAATATAGTTATTCCTGAAACAGTAGAAACTGTCATTGAAACAAAAAAGAAAAAAGATGGTACAGAGGTAACTAAAAAAGTCAATAAAGTAAAAAATTTATGGCCAGGTTATGTTTTAGTAGAAATGATTATGACAGATGAAGCATGGTATATTGTTCGTAATACTTCTGGGGTTACTGGCTTTATTGGTTCATCTGGTGGAGGTAAAAAACCATTCCCTGTTGCACAGGAAGAAATTGATCCTATTTTAAAAATGATGGGTATTCCTACAGGTGTTAAAATTGATTTTAAGGTTGGAGATCGTGTTAAAATTGTTTCTGGACCTTGGGTAGATAAAACTGGAAAAGTACAAAGTATTGATGAAGAAAAAGAAGTTGCAACTTTACTTTTAGATCAAATGAGTGCAACTATGGAAATTGATCTTATACAATTAGAAAAAGTAGATTAAGTCAGAAAATTTTCTGGCTTTTTTTCATGAAACTCTTGCATTCATTCATAATTTGTGTATAATAATTAATCGACGCATATTGTGTTTTATGTGTGGGAGGGTTGACGACCCTATACCACAACACGGACAATATTTATAGGAGGTGTGTCGCGTGAGTAAAAAAGTCGCAAGAGTCATGAAGATTCAATTCAAGGCTGGGCAAGCAAGACCTGGACCTGCTTTAGCTGGTGCTGGTATTCAAATGCCTAAGTTCTGTAGTGCTTTTAATGATCAAACAAAAGATCGTATGGGTGAAACAGTACCAGTCGTTTTAACAGTTTATGAAGATAAGAGTTTTGATTTCGTATTAAAAACTGCTCCAGCTGCTGAAATGATTTTAAAAGCATGTGGTATTAGTAAGGGTGCAAGCGATTCTAAACAAACAGTTGCTACATTATCAGCTGATAAATTAAAAGAAATTGCTGAATACAAGATGCCTGATTTGAATGCAAATGACATTGAAGGTGCTATGAGAATTATTGCAGGAACTGCAAGAAATATGGGTATTAAAGTAGAAGGCTTAGATGCCTAATTCAACAGAGGAGAATAAAAATGGCTAAAAGATCAAAGAAATATCAGGAAGCTGCTGCTCTTGTGGAAAAAGGTAAAGTCTATCCAATTGATGAAGCAGTTGCTTTAGTAAAGAAAACAAATGTTACAAAATTTGATGCAAGCGTGGATGCAGTATTCAGACTAGGTTTGGATACAAGACATGCTGATCAACAATTACGTGGGGCAGTTGTATTGCCTTATGGTACAGGTAAATCTAAGAAAGTATTAGTTGTTACTCAAGGAGCTAAGCTTGAAGAAGCAAAAGCTGCTGGGGCAGATATTGTTGGTGGAGAAGAAATCTTAGAAGAAATTCAAAAAGGATGGTTAGATTTCGAAGTTATGATTGCTACACCAGATATGATGCCTAAACTTGGTAAATTAGGACGTATCTTAGGACCTAAAGGGTTAATGCCAAACCCTAAGACTGGAACAGTAACTCAAGATATCGCAAAAACTGTTCAGGAAACAAAGGCAGGTAAAGTTACTTATCGTACTGATAAAGCAGGTAATGTTCATGTACCAATCGGACGTGTATCATTCGAAGATGAAAAACTTATCGAAAACTTCAAAACAGTTTATAACCTAATGGTAAGATTAAAACCATCTTCTGCTAAAGGAACTTATATGAAGAATGTTGTTATTTCTTCAACAATGGGTCCTGGTATTAAAGTAAGTTTATAAAATAGGCGCAATCAATATACCGTAGACAGTAACTGGGAAACCTTAATTTGTTACCGAGGTGATATTGTCAAAATGAATTGACAAACTCCCTCGTTAGGGAGTTTTTTAACGGATATATTGTTGCATATAAAATTTAATAGGAGGTGTAACAATGTCAAAAGAGATTTTAGAGGCAAAACAACAAGTTATTGATGAGATTTCAGAAAATCTTAAAAGTTCTCAATCAACAATTGTCGCTGAATATCGTGGTTTGAATGTTGCCGAAATGACAGAGCTTCGTCGTGCTTTAAGAGCTGAAAATGTTGGTTTAAAGATTTATAAAAACAAATTAGTTCAAAGAGCTTTAGATGATGCTAACATGAGTGAATTAGATGATTATCTAACTGGTCCTAATGCTTTAGCATTTGGTCATGAAGATGCTGTTGCTCCTGCAAGAGTTTTAGCAGATTTTGCTAAGAAACATCCTAATTTACAAATTAAAGCAGGTTATGTAGAAGGTAAATTCTTACCTCAAGAAGATGTTATGGCAGTTGCTAAGTTACCTAACCGTGAAGGTATGTATTCAATGTTATTGATGTGTTTGAAAGAACCAGTTGCAAAAGTAGCGAGAGCTGTAAAGGCTGTGGCTGATGCAAAAGAGGAAGGAAAAATTCCTGAAACAGTTGAGGTAGCAACTGAAGAAGTAGTAAGTGAAGCAGTAGAAGCTACTGCTGAATAAAAATAATTGGAGGAAATTAAAATGGCAAAATTAACACATGATGAAATATTAGCTTATTTAGAAGAAGCTACAATTTTAGAATTAAATGATTTAGTAAAAGCAATTGAAGAAAAGTTTGATGTTACTGCTGCTGCACCTGTTATGGTTGCTGGTGGTGCTAGTGATGAAGCTGAAGATGCAGCTCCTGCTAATGTAACTGTAACATTAACAGAAGTTGGTCCAACTAAGGTTAAAGTTATTAAAGTTGTAAGAGAAGTTACAGGTTTAGGTTTAGTAGATGCTAAAGCTATTGTTGACAAAGCACCTGTAGAAATCAAGAAAGATATTCCTGCAGAAGAAGGACAAAAGCTCAAAGAACAATTAGAAGAAGCTGGAGCAGTTGTAGAAGTAAAATAATTGTTATATCGAAGCCCTTTAAGGGCTTCTTTCTTTATAAAAAGGAGTACAAATGACACACTATTATACAGATAACTCCTCTTTGGATTCACAAAAAACGAAAATAAAATTTCATTATCGTGATTATCTAATTACTTATATTAGTGATATTGGAGTATTTTCTAAAGAACGTATTGACTATGGATCAAGAGTCCTATTAGAAAATATTACATTGGATAATGTTCATTCCTTATTAGATGTCGGATGTGGTTATGGAACTTTAGGTATAGCTCTCAAATATGCTTATCCAGCTATACATGTTGAAATGGTAGATGTTAATAAACGAGCTGTAGATTTAGCAAATGAATCTATTGATTATAATTATTTAAATGATATTTTGGCATATGAAAGCAATGCTTATGAAAATGTTTCTCATACATTTGATATGATTGTGTCTAATCCGCCTATTCGTGCTGGGAAGAAAGTGGTTTTTCAGATATTGGAAGAAGCTTATCAATATTTAGAAGAGGCTGGAGAATTATGGATAGTTATTCAAAAAAAACAAGGTGCTCCTTCAGCACAAAAGAAAATGAAAGATGTTTTTGGCAATTGTGAAATTATTAAAAGAGATAAGGGATATTATATTTTAAGAGCTATAAAATGACGCTGTTTTTTTGAAAATTAGGTATTGACAACCTACTAGCACTATGCTAGTATAATAAAATGCCTAATCATGTACAGAAGGCAGTGTTTTTTTGACGTGCTTTTAGAATGATAGAGATAATTGATAAGGAGTGAAGCGGACTTGGACAAGAATGTAACTCAAGCAAAAAGTCGTATTAATCGTCGTAATTATTCGAGAATTAGTGGTTCTTTGGAACTACCAAATTTAGTAGAAATCCAAACAAATTCTTACAAATGGTTTAAGGAAGAAGGAATTAAGGAAGTATTTAATGATATTTTTCCTATTACTTCTCATAATGGTGCCTTAACTTTAGAATTTGTCAATTGTTATTTTGATCAGCCTAAGTATACAATTGATGAAGCAAAAGAACGTGATGTGAATTACTCAGCACCAATACGAACAACTCTTCGCCTCGTCAATAACGGGACTGGAGAAATTAAAGAAAATGAAGTATTTATGGGTGATTTTCCATTGATGACAGATTCTGGGACATTTGTGATTAATGGAGCAGAACGTGTTATTGTTTCACAATTAGTGCGTTCTCCAGGTGCTTATTTTGATACTATGGTTGATAAGAGTGGCAAGATTGTCTTTACTGGAAGTATGATTCCTTCAAGAGGAACATGGTTAGAATTTGAAAACGATGCCAAAGATATCCTGAATGTACGTATTGACCGTACCCGTAAGATTCCGGGAACTGTTTTACTTCGTGCTTTGGGTATTAGCAGTGATGATGATATCATTGATCTTTTTGGTGAACATCAATTCTTAAGAAATACTTTTGAAAAGGATAATACTCATGATACGGATAGTGCCTTAATTGAAATTTATAATAAGTTAAGACCAGGAGAACCAGCTACTTTAGAGGGTGCTAATAGTTTATTATATGCGAGATTTTTTGATCCTAAGCGTTATGATTTAGCACGCGCAGGACGTTTCAAATTAGGAAAGAAATTAAGTTTATTGGATCGTATTACTAATCGTATATTGGCTCAAGATGTTGTTGATGTAGATGGTAATGTTGTTATGAAGGAAGGAACTTTATTAACTAAGGATAAAGTAGACCAACTTGAACCAGTTTTTAAAGCTGGGGCTCATATGAGAGAGGTATCTACAAATGAATATTTAAGATCAACAGCACGTGTTCAAGTACTAGAAGTTTATACAAATGAGACAAAATCTAAAAAGATGCGTGTTATTGGGACAGATTTATCATTAGATTGTAAATATATTACAATTTCTGATATGATTGCAGCTTATTCATATGTTTTGAATTTGGTAGATATTTTTGATTCATTAGATTTAGCCAATGATGATAGAGTTAGTTTAATGAGTCGTATTGGTTTATTAGATGATATTGATCATTTGGGTAATAGACGTGTAAGATCAGTTGGTGAATTGATTCAAAATCAATTTAGAATTGGTTTAACAAGAATGGAACGTGTTGTTAAGGAAAGAATGTCTTTGACAGAAACAGATAATGTTACGCCGGCATCACTCACAAACATTAAACCATTAACTGCTGCAATGAAAGAATTCTTCTCATCATCACAGTTATCTCAATTTATGGATCAGATTAATCCATTAGCTGAATTAACCAATAAACGTCGTTTATCTGCATTAGGTCCTGGTGGTCTTTCAAGAGATCGTGCTGGTTATGAAGTGCGTGATGTGCACCCTTCTCACTATGGTCGTATTTGTCCAATTGAAACTCCTGAAGGTCCAAACATTGGTTTAATTTCAACATTGGCTTCATATGCTAAAATTAATAAATATGGTTTTATTGAAACCCCTTATCGTAAAGTAAATAATACTATTATTGATGAAAATGATATTCGTTATTTGACAGCTGATGAAGAAAAGAATTATGTTATAGCTCAGGCTAAAGTAAAAATGGGTCCAAATGGAGAAATTTTAGATGAACAGGTTATTGCTCGTCACTTAGGCGAAAACATTATGGCTAAACCTGAAGAAGTTGACTTTATTGATATTTCACCTAAACAAATTGTATCTGTTGCTACTTCTTGTATTCCATTTTTGGAAAATGACGATGCAACACGTGCCCTAATGGGTGCCAACATGCAACGTCAGGCTGTACCTTTATTAAACCCACATACACCTTATGTTGGTACTGGTATGGAATATCAAGCTGCTAGAGATTCTGGCGCAGCAGTAGTTGCAAAAGAAGATGGTATAGTTAAATATGTCGATGCGAAAAAGATTATTGTACAAGAAGAAAATGGTGAACATCGTTATAAATTGACAAAATTTGCGATTTCGAATGCTGGAACATGTATTAATCATAAACCTATTGTACAAGTTGGTGATAAAATTGTTAAGGGACAGATATTAGCTGATGGTCCTTCTATGGAACAAGGTGAATTAGCGCTTGGACAAAATGTTTTAGTTGGATTTATGACATGGAATGGTTATAACTATGAAGATGCTGTTATCATGTCTGAAAGATTAGTGAAAGAAGATGTTTATACATCTATTCATATTGAGGAATATAGTATAGAATGTCGTGATACTAAGTTAGGACCAGAGGAAATCACTAGAGATATTCCTAACGTTGGTGAAGAAGCACGTAAATATCTTAATAGTGAAGGTATTATTATGATTGGTGCTGAAGTTAAAGAAGGCGATATTCTAGTTGGTAAAGTAACACCTAAAGGACAAGCTGAGTTATCAGCAGAAGAAAAGCTTTTATTGGCTATCTTTGGTGAAAAATCAAGAGAAGTTAAGGATAATTCTTTGCGTGTACCTCATGGTGGTGCAGGAATTGTTCATGATATTAAAGTCTTTGAAAGAAAGAAAGACGAAAAGAATGATGATTTACAACCAGGTGTTAATAAAGTTGTTAAGGTATATATCGTACAAAAACGTAAAATTTCAGAGGGTGACAAGATGTCAGGTAGACATGGAAACAAGGGTGTCATTTCTAAAATTTTACCAATTGAAGATATGCCTCACTTAGAAGATGGTACACCATTAGATATCATGTTGAATCCATTAGGTATTCCTTCTCGTATGAATATCGGACAAGTTATGGAAATGCATTTAGGTTATGCTGCTAGAGAATTAAATGAATATTTTGCTACACCAGCTTTTGATGGTATTAGTGCAAAAGATTTGGAAGATATTATGGCTGAAGCTGGCATGCCAAGCGATGGTAAACAGCCAGTAATTGATGGTCGTACTGGTGAATATTTTGATTCTAAGATTTCTGTAGGTGTTATGTATATGATTAAATTGGCCCATATGGTTGATGATAAATTACATGCTCGTAGTGTTGGCCCTTACTCATTAGTCACTCAACAACCATTAGGTGGTAAAGCACAAAATGGTGGTCAAAGATTTGGAGAAATGGAAGTTTGGGCTTTGGAAGCTTATGGTGCTGCCTATACTTTACGTGAAATCTTGACAGTTAAATCAGATGATGTTGTTGGTCGTGTAAAGACATATGAAGCTATTGTTAAGGGACAAAAGATGCCTGAACCAGGTATTCCTGAATCATTTAGAGTTTTAACTAAAGAATTGCAAGCATTAGCTTTAGATGTTCGTTTGTTAGATGATGAAGGTCATGAAATTGATGAAAGAAAGATTGAAGATGAGGAAAGACGTTTCCCAACTTCAGATAAGATGTCTGAATCTGGTGAAGAAAAAGAAAAAGTTGAAGAACCAGAAGAGAAAAAAGATGAGTCAGATGATGTCTTAGATAATCTTGTAGATAATCTTTTGGATGATGATTCAGAGGATGAATCATTTGATGAAGATATTAATGAAGAAGAATTTAACAATATGTTTGATGATGAAGAATAGGAGGATGCATGAATGAGTGATGTTAATAATTTTTCAGCAATCCAAATTGGATTAGCTTCTCCAGATAAAATTCGTCAGTGGTCTTATGGTGAAGTTAAAAAACCAGAGACTATTAATTATCGTTCTCAAAAACCAGAAAAAGATGGTCTATTTTGTGAGAAAATCTTTGGACCATCTAAGGATTGGGAATGTAGTTGCGGTAAATATAAAAAGGTAAGATATAAAGGTGTTATATGTGATCGATGTGGAGTTGAGGTTACAAAATCTTCTGTTCGTCGTGAACGTATGGGCCATATTGAATTAGCAACACCAGTTGCACATATTTGGTATTTAAAAGGTATTCCTTCAAGAATGGGATTAATCTTAGATATGTCTGCAAAACAACTAGAAGAAATTATTTATTTTGTATCTTATGTTGTAACTGATAAAGGTAGTACACCTTTGGAATATAAGCAAGTCTTATCAGAAAGAGATTATCGTAATTGTCGTGAAAAATTCGGTAAAGCTTTTGAAGCTAAAACAGGTGCCGAAGCAGTTAAAATGTTACTTCAAAAAGTTGACCTTGATGAAGAATTTGAAAATGTCAACAAGGAATTAAAAAATGCTTCAGGTCAAAGAAGAACAAAGCTATTAAAACGTTTAGAAGCTATTGAAGCTTTCAGAACCTCAGATAATGAACCTGAATGGATGATCTTAGATGTTTTACCAGTTATTCCACCTGATTTAAGACCTATGTTACAATTAGATGGTGGGCGTTTCGCTACAAGTGATTTAAATGATTTATATCGTCGTGTTATTACACGTAATAATCGTTTGAAAAAATTATTGGAATTAGGAACACCATCAATTATTGTGCAAAATGAAAAACGTATGTTACAGGAAGCTGTTGATGCATTGATTGATAATGGTCGTCGTTCAAAGGCTATTACTGGAGCTGGTGGTAGACCATTAAAATCTTTAAGCCATACTTTAAAAGGTAAACAAGGACGTTTCCGTCAAAACTTATTAGGAAAACGTGTGGATTATTCTGGACGTTCAGTTATTGCAGTTGGACCTGATTTAAAGATGTATCAATGTGGTATTCCACGTGAAATGGCATTGAACTTATTTAAACCATTTGTTATATGTGGATTAGTTAAAGAACAGATTGCTACAAATATCAAAGCAGCTGAAAGATTAATCGAAAAAATGGATGATAGTATTTGGCCAGTTGTTGAACAGGTTATTAAAGAACATCCTGTATTACTAAACCGTGCACCTACGTTACATAGATTAGGTATTCAAGCATTTGAACCTAAACTTGTTGAAGGTCGTGCTATTCGTTTGCATCCATTGGTAACACCAGCATTTAATGCTGATTTCGATGGTGACCAAATGGCTGTCCATGTTCCATTAGGAGAAGAAGCTATTCAGGAAGCGCGTCAATTAATGCTTGGTTCTAGCAATATCTTAGGACCTAAGGATGGTAAACCAATTGTTACTCCTTCTCAGGATATGGTGTTAGGTAATTATTATTTAACATTAGAGGAAGCAGGTAAAATTGGTGAAGGTACAGTATTTAGTGATATTAATGAAGTAGAGATGGCTTATGCAGCAAAGACTGTTCATTTGCATACAAGAGTAGCTATTCGTGGTAAATCATTGCATAATAACACATTTACTGAAGAACAAAATAATTCTTATTTGATTACAAGTGTTGGAAAGATTATCTTTAATCAAATCTTTGATGGTAATTTCCCATTTATTAATGATCCAAGTAAAGAAAATCTTGAAGCGACACCTGATAAATATTTTGTACCTATGGGTACTGATATAAAAGCACACATTGCTGCACAACCAATTATTATGCCTTTAGGTAAAAAGGCTCTTGGTAATATCATTGATGAAGCGTTTAAATTAAATAAGACAACAGAAATCACTGCAATGTTAGATAGAATGAAAGATCAAGGATTCTATTATTCTACTATTGCTGGTATTACTGTATCAATTTCTGATATTCAAGTTCCTCAAGATAAATATGCCTTATTTGATAAAGCAGATGAACAACTTGAAGTTATTAAGCAATTGTATCGTAAAGGTAAAATCACTGATGAAGAAAGACATAATATTGTTATTAAATTATGGAGTGATGTTAAGGATCAGGTTGAAGGTGTTGTTAAAAAAGAATTCGAATCTGATCGTAATAATCCAATCTTCATCATGTCTGATTCTGGTGCCCGTGGTAATATTTCTAACTTTACGCAATTGGTTGGTATGCGTGGTTTGATGTCAAACCCTAAAGGTGAAACAATTGAGTTGCCTATTAAATCTTCGTTTAGAGAAGGTTTAACAGCATCTGAATTCTTCATTTCTACCCATGGTGCTCGTAAAGGATCTACCGATACAGCTTTGAAAACAGCCGATTCAGGATATTTGACAAGACGTTTGGTAGATGTATCACAAGAAGTAAGAATTACTGAGGAAGATTGTCATACAGACACTGGATTTAAAGTTACTGAACTTGTTAATACAGCTGATAATTCTGTTATTGTTCCGTTATATGATAGATTAGTTGGACGTTATTCGTTAAAAGATATTGTTCATCCTCAAACTGGTGAAATAATTATCCATGCTAATGAAATTATGGATGAAATTTCAGCTAAAGAAGTTGTAGATGCAGGTATTACTGAAGTGGAAATTCGCTCAGTATTTGGCTGTAAAGCTAAAGATGGTATTTGTTGTAAATGTTATGGTCGTAATCTTGCAACAGGTGAAGAAGTTGAGTATGGTGAAGCTGTTGGTATTATGGCTGCCCAATCTATCGGTGAACCTGGTACTCAGTTAACAATGCGTACATTCCACCAAGGTGGTGTTGCAGGTGGTGAAGATATTACTCAAGGTTTACCTCGTATTCAAGAGTTATTTGAAGCACGAAATCCTAAAGGAAAAGCTAATATTTCTGAAATTGAGGGTGAAGTTACAAATATCATCGATAACAATGGACGTATGGAAGTTGTTGTAAGTAATGCCTTAGAAACAAAGAGTTATTTAACACCATATGATGCTAAATTAACAGTTTCAGTTGGTGATAAAATTGAAATTGGAGATCCAATTACAAAAGGTTCTATTGATCCAAAAGAGTTACTTGCTGTTGCTGATGTTGAAACAGTTGAAAATTATATTTTGCGAGAAGTTCAAGAAGTATATCGTATGCAAGGTATCGAAATCTCTGATAAACATATTGAAATTATTATTCATCAGATGTTGAAGAAGATTAAAATTATCGAAGGCGGCGATACAGGAGCATTACCTGGTACACATGTTAGTGTGCAACAATTTACTGAGCTTAATAAAGAAGCTTTACATGAAGGAAAACATCCTGCTGTTGGTAGCCCAATTTTATTAGGTATTACAAAAGCGGCATTAGAAACTGATTCATGGTTGTCTGCAGCTTCATTCCAGGAAACAACAAAGATTTTGACCGATGCTTCTATAAAGGGTAAAGTAGATCATTTAAATGGCTTAAAAGAAAATGTTATTATTGGTCATTTAATTCCTGCTGGTACTGGTTTAAGAGGTCCTTTGAAATCACCTGAAACAATTGCTCAGGAAGAAGAAACGGAACTAAATAAATAAGAAATTAATAAAGATGAAAAAATGAATCAAAAATT
>JAJQGQ010000167.1 GCA_021200395.1 Erysipelotrichaceae bacterium | reverse complement strand
CTAAATGTCTTACTCTAGGTTTATCATTTTCTACAGTAGCTAAATATTAATTACCACATTTTTTTAAATAATTGTAAACTTCATTCATTTGTCATCCTCCTCTAATATAATCGGTCTACTTTTTTGAACATGTTGATTCATAAATTAAAGCTTGTTTGTCTATCTTCATAAGTTCATTATTATCATAGTGATAAGAAGTTAATTCTTGATGAACATTGTTAGAAATATAAAAATTTGTAATAAAATTAATCAAAATTGTATCTTAAAAGAATGATTCATAAGATAAAGAATACAAATATTGAGATCAATCATCTAGTAGCATACTTCTCAAAATAATTCTTGCTGTATGTCATTTTTATCAAAATCCTCTTTTAAAAGTATCCTAACACAGTAAACACATCATGATAAGTTAAAAATAACTTTTCTACAACAAGTAATTTGAGTATAATAAGCATGGAGATGAGAGAAATGTGTGGTAAATATTATTATAGTCAGGATACTTATCATTTTATAGATACACATGTTGATATCAATTTTAGCAAGAATTTAAATTGTGATTATCGTCCAGTACAAAATATTCCTATTATTCTTATGCAAAATAATCTACGTGTATGTAAGATGATGCCTTGGGGTTATTCTATATATAATAAGAAAGTCATTAATACTAGAAGCGAAACAGTTAAAGAAACAGATTTGTTTTGTAAAGATATTATTTATCGAAGATGTCTTATACCAGCGCAAGGGTTTTATGAAAAAGATGAAGATAAACATACATTTGCATTTGAGTCAACTTCACATAATACCATTCTTTTAGCAGGTATATATAATATCAATAATGAAGTATCTATTATGACAACAAAGGCTAATGATGTGATGAAACCTATTCATCATCGTATGCCATTAATGATTGATGAAACTTATATGGATCAATGGTTAAAAGATAATCGAAAGATAGATTATTTCTTACAATCTAAGAATAATGATTTAGAAATAGTATCTGGCGTTTATCAACTAAAATTATTTTAGGAGGATTTTATGGTTTATATTGAAGATATTGCAGATGCTTTAGATGGATCAATGGATTGCATAGAACAATTTCTTAATACAGATACTGGTGAAATTGTTTATTTGATGAGTGATAGGGCCTTAGAGGAAGATACGGAATTGGCTGAGGAAATTGAAGAAAAAGATTGTTATAGAAGACTGCCTGATCAATATGATTTGGATGAATGGCATGTTATGGAGGATTTTGCATATTCATTAGATAATAAGGAATATGCTCAGGAATTGTTGAGTCGCTTAAATCGTCGAAAAGCGTATCGAAATTTTAAAGATGCGATTAATTACTATGGTATTGCCCAGGATTATTATCATTTTAGATATTTGGCATACATAAAAAAAGCTATTGATTGGTGTCATTACCGTGATATTGTTTATTACACAAAAACTGATGAAATGAAGAAATTTTGTGAAGAATATGAAAAGGTGTGGTCAATAAGATGTTAGAAATTGGAATGAAAGCACCAGATTTTGAATTGTTAAATCAAAATGGTGAGACAGTTACTTTGAGTCAACATTTAGGAAAGAAAGTTGTATTATATTTTTATCCAAGAGATAATACAGCGGGATGTAGTAAACAAGCTTGTGGTTTTGCCGAAAACTACCCTCACTTTATCGAAAAAGGTGCTGAAGTTATTGGTGTAAGCAAGGATTCTGTTAAATCACATAAAAGATTTGCCGAAAAATATGATTTACCTTTTGCCCTCATATCCGATCCAGACTTAGTAGCTATTCAAGCATATGATGTTTGGAAAGAAAAAACAATGTATGGGAAAAAGTCAATGGGCGTAGTGAGAACGACATATCTTATTAATGAAGAAGGTATTATTGAAAAAGCATTTGGAAAAGTTAAGGCAGGAGATAATCCAGTACAAATGTTAAATGAGTTATAGGAGAATTTCATGATTAAATTAATAGCAACTGATATGGATGGAACATTCCTGAATTCAGATAAACAATTTGATAAAGAGTTCCTGGATATCTTTTATGAAATGAAGAAGCAAGATATTAAATTTGTAGTAGCAAGTGGTAATCAATATTATCGTTTGTATCAAAAATTTATACCATTGAGTGAACAAATGTATTTTGTGGCAGAAAATGGTGGTTATATTGCCCAAGGGGCAACAGAACTTTATAGCAATATTATTAAACCTGAACATGTTGCCTTGGTAAGAAACGTATTGGAAAATAATGAGCGAGTTGTTTTAATTGTATGTGGAAAAAAAGGAGCATATGTATTAAAGGAGCATTTTCATTTGCGAAATGAAGTTAAGAAATATTATTGTAATTATTCATTTGTGAATTCTTTTGATGATGTGAATGATGATATTATTAAGATTGCGGTTTTTGATTATCAACAGAAGGCTAACGAGATTTTTGATCAAATTAAGAATAAGTTTCCAGAGGAATTACGTATTGTTACTTCAGGAAATGAATGGGTAGATATTCAAAATAAAGATGCTCATAAGGGATTAGGTATACAATTCTTGCAAATGATTTATGATATTGATAGAAGTGAATGTATGGCTTTTGGCGATCAAATGAATGATTATGAGATGCTTCAACAAGTTAAGTATGGTTATGCAATGGAAAATGCGGTTGATATGCTTAAGGATATTGCTTATGAAGTGATTCAATCTAATGATGAACAAGGTGTATTATTAAAAATAAAGGATGTATTAGAAAACAATGAAAAATATTAATTTG
This sequence comes from Erysipelotrichaceae bacterium, assembly GCA_021200395.1. Taxonomy (GTDB): domain Bacteria; phylum Bacillota_I; class Bacilli_A; order Erysipelotrichales; family Coprobacillaceae; genus JAJQDJ01. Next base: position 982 of record JAJQGQ010000167.1, on the reverse strand, counting down.
ATAGCTTTGGATATGGATGGAACATTATTGGATGCCTCTCTCAATATTAAACCTTATACACGTGATGTATTAATGAAAATGCAAGATAAAGGTATAGGTATTGTTTTGGCAAGTGGAAGAGATATTATCTTATTAAAGGAGTTTGGAGCACGATTAAGTATAGATCAATATCCTATGAGTGGCTATATTTGTTTGAATGGATTAGAAATCTATGATTATCAAGAGAATTTATTGTACAAAGAAAAAAAGCTTAATAAAGATGATGCCTATAAAGTGTTTGGAGTAGCTGAGAAATTCAATTTAGATATCGTTTTCTTTTTTAAAAATTCTTTATATGTGGTTGAAGTTGCTCATACACATAGATATACATTACAGTTTGTTGGGATAACGAAGTATTGTGTTGAGACCATTGAGAAGATTCCAACTGATGAATTTAATGATTTAAGAAAGATAGCTTTAATCCAGACACCTCAGATAATTGAAGAAACATTGGAACAATTGAATGATTCAGATTATGATTATTGTCGTGTTGATGATGATTGGATAGAAGTTAATCCAATAAATATACATAAAGGAAGTGCTTTGAAACGTTACGCCGAAGTAAAAAGTATATCTTTAGAAAATATCATTGCTTTTGGTAATGGCGAGAATGATATTGAAATGTTAGAAGTTGCGGGTAAAGGTGTTGCGATGGCTAATTCTTTTGATAGTGTAAAAGAAATAGCTGATGATATATGTTTGGATAATGAAAGCGATGGTATTGCATTTTATTTAGAGAAGTATTTATGAGAGAATTAATTTGAGAATGTTTATTTAAAGTGATATTAAAAAATGTTGAACTAAAATAGTACTTTTTATCAATGTTTTTTAAATTTTAGAAAAATTTTTTAGAAAAAAATAAAAAAAGTATTTGACATTCTTTGGCCGATCGTGTATTATTTACGAGTCGGCCCAAGAGGGATACGACAGTGGAACATTGAAA
>JAJQGQ010000295.1 GCA_021200395.1 Erysipelotrichaceae bacterium | reverse complement strand
TTATATGATTTTATTAGATGTAGGTGGTAAAGAAATGGATTCTATTACTTTTTCTAAGCATCTAGAAAAATGTATGATTAATGGTAAAAGTAGTATTGTTTTTGTGATTGGTGGATCTTTAGGTCATGGTGAAGAAGTTTTATCTAGAGCTAATCTACGCTTAAGTTTTTCATCAATGACATTTCCTCATCAATTGATGCGTCTCATTCTTGTAGAACAAATCTATCGTGCTTTTAAGATTATGCGAAATGAAACATATCATAAATGAAAAAGAACCTTTAAGAAGGTTCTTTTTCATTAGCTAATATACTATTTTTATTCTTTATAAAATATGCTACTAGTATCACAATACCAAAAGCAGTCGCTAATGGGGCTGCTAAACCTATCATTGTTAAAGAGGCATTTGGTTGAATACTCATAATATAGGACACAGGCAAACGAACGATAAACGATTGTGCTAAACCTTGGATCATAACAAACATTGTTTTTTCATGACCATTATAATAACCAATCAAGCTAAATGATATACTTGTTAAAATAGTTTCTGGGGCAAAGCCTCTTAGATACTCTCCTGCACATTTGATGACCGCCTCATCATTTGTAAATATTGATGCAAATAAATCTGCTTGAAGCATCACAGCTGTAAATATAAAACATCCTGCTACTAAACCAATACCCATACCAGTTAATAATGCTTTTAATGCACGCTTTTCTTGTTTTGCACCAACATTTTGTGCAACAAATGAAGACATAGATTGCATTAAAGAAGATGGAACCAATAATATAAATGATGTAACTTTTTGGGCAATACCATAACCAGATGAAGCATCTAATCCTAAACGATTAATAAAGGCACATAAAGCTAAAAAAGATAAATTAGTAAGTAATTCTTGTAAAGCTATAGGTGAACCAAGTTTTAAAAATCTTGATACCTCTTGGTTAAAACCAATATCATTGATACTCATCGTAAAAGGTAATTCTCTCTTACTAATAATAATTAATGATAATATAACACTCACAGCTTGAGCAGTAATCGTAGCAATCGCTGCACCTACAACATTTAAATGAAGTCCAGCAACTAAAACTAGATCACCCACAATATTCACCACACAAGCAATTGCCACAAATAATAAGGGTGAAGTAGAGTCTCCTAAACCTCTAAAAACAGCACTCAATACATTATAAGCAATCACAAATAATATGCCACCACCACAGATTCTTACATATAAGATGGTTAATTCTAAGGCTTCGGCAGGAGCTTGCATGAGCGTTGTTAATTGCGGTGCAAAGAGAAGCATAATTATTGCTATAATGATGGATAAAACAATAAAAAAGGCAATAACACCACCCAATACTTTACCAATTCTTTGTGATTGTCCCTCACCAATATAACGGCTAATTAATACTGTAATCCCCATTGTTAAACCAGTAATAGTAAATGTCACCAAATTTACAACATTGCTCCCAGTACTAACAGCTGATATGCCAGCTGTACTACCAAACCACCCAACAATCAGTAAATCCACAGCACTATACATAGCCTGTAAAATCAAAGCTCCTAATATAGGAACCATAAATATTAATAATTTCTTTATAATACTACCACTCGTAAAATCTTGATTATTCATATTATAAAACCCCCTTATTTTTAGTATATCACTTATAAAATAACAAAAAAAGCCATAACGGCTTAATTATTACGAGAACATTTTTCAGCATCAATGGCTAAAACAATCATCAATACATATAAAGCATCCTGATCATTTTTTATATCTAATATATAAGTATCACTCAAATGAAATAATTCCTTAGATATAGTAGCAATAATTTGATGATTATCTAAAACATCATAATCCCATTCCCAAACATTACCTTGAATACGCCAACCATTACACTCAACATGATACTTAGGTTTAAAGAAAGTTAATTCCTTATATATTTCACCAATATATTGATCATTCACATACATTCTAAACTTTGGTAATAATCTAAACACTTCTTCCTTAATAGTACCAATATGCTCATGATTACAATCATAAATATATAAACAATGACCAATACTTAATTTTCCTTCAACACGAAATACAACACGATTATCTTCATCATAAATATCGTAACTATCCAACCATGAAAATATTCTTTGCCTAAATAAAAGTTTCATTATTCCACCTCATTATTATCATATCATATAGTTATGGATTTTATATGTAAAGATTATATAAAAAGACATCGCCTTGCGATGTCTTAGTACAATCTTCTTGCACAATACCATTGTGATTGCCAATATGAATATGATAAGCTAGCAACCTGAACAACTGTTCCTGTATAAGGGGCATGAACCATTTGATTATTACCAATATAAATACCAACATGATGAACACCACTATATGATCCATTACTAGAGAATAAGATAATATCTCCAGCTTGTAAATTACTCTTAGATACTGATGAACCCATACTTGCTAAAGTCTTAGTTGTTTGTGAACCAATATTGACACCAGCTTGATAATGAGCCCAGTTAACTAAACCAGAACAATCAAATGTAGATTGACTAGCATTAGCAATCTGACTTGTAGAGTGGCATGCTCCATAAACATATGAACATCCACAACGTGATAAAGCCTTATTCGCAATAGCTAATCCAAGTTCTGCACTAGAAGTCGTTGATGAACTACTACTAGAAGAACTATTAGAAGAACTGCTGTTTGACGAACTACTGTTAGATGAACTACTAGAGCTGTTACTTGAACTAGAACTACTACTTGAACTAGAACTGCTAGAAGAAGAACTACTGCTACTAGATGAGCTACTACTTGATGAACTGCTAGAAGAACTACTACTAGAAGAATTTGACGTTGCTGATGAAACACTCGCTACACGCGATGCCTCAGCAGCTTTCTTTAAGGCAGCTAAGTTTTCTTCAATTGTTTCAATAGATTCTTCATTAGATGAAACCTCATCTTCAGCATCAGCTATAGCTTGTTGCTGTTCTTTAAGTTTTGCCTGATATTCTTTCTTCAGGCTTGCTTGTTTTGTTTCATCTTCTTCTAATGATTCTTTTAATATTTCTAAAGTCTCTTTTTGTTTTTCAACTTCTGCTAAGCTTTCATTTAATTCATCAACAAGATCATTTTCATAACTTGTAATTTCTTGGAAATTTAATACACGACTTATAAAATCAGTAATACTATCAGCACCAAATATATAAGTTGTAAACACATTAGAATTGATTGTTGTTTGCATCAAGTACAAACGTTCTTTTAATTGATTACTCTTTTCTTCAATATCGGCTTCTAAAGTTTCAATGCTATCCTCTACATATTCTAATTCTTCTTTAGCTTCAGAAATCTTTTCTTGAAGTTCAGCTATTTGTTCGGTTAATTCATCAATCGTTGCTTCCGTTTCCTCAGCTTCATCTTGAAGAGATTCTGATTCACTTTGTAATTCTTCATTCTTTTCTTTAAGATATGTATTAAATTCCTTACAAGTTTTTTGTTGACTTGAAGTTAAGCTTGATGATGAACATAGCTTAATATATTTACTTTCCTGGCCCTCAAAATCCGTGGCTTTTACACTAGAAGATGATAGGAATAATCCTACTACTAAACAAACTGACATTAACGATAAAACAAATTTTTTCATATTTCCTTCTCATCACTCCTAATTCATTTTTATTCTACTATTCTTATTCTAACTTGTTTTTAAAAACTGTCAACCGAAAATCAGAAATTAACATAATTTTATAAATTATA
>JAJQGQ010000055.1 GCA_021200395.1 Erysipelotrichaceae bacterium | reverse complement strand
ATTTTGCTAAGATATATTTCATAAAGTGATACTATAATTCATAGTATAGAACGGAGGATTTAGATGTTTGCAAAAGGATATAATATGTATAAACTTATTTGGATATTTGTAGTTACATCTTTTATTGGTTCGTTGTTTGAAATATTATGGGTATTTATATCAGCTGGTAAGTTGATGAGTAGAAGTAGTTTGTTATATGGACAGTTTTCTGTTATTTGGGGGCTTGGTTGTGTATTACTTACGATTGTTTTGCATCGTTTAGAAGGAAAAAGAAATTTTTTGATTTTTGGTGTTGGGGTTATTGCAGGTGGAGGATATGAATATTTATGTTCTTTTTTGAGTGAAAAAGTATTTGGTGTGATATTTTGGGATTATAGTGGTTATTCTTTTAATGTACATGGAAGAATTAATTTACAGTTTTGCTTCTTTTGGGGTTTGATATCGGTTGTATGGGTACAAAATATTTATCCATTCTTATCTAAACATATAGAGAGTATACCACTTACTTATAGAAAGCAACTCACTATGATGGTATTAGCATTTATGATATTTGATATGGGTATATCAGCTGTAGCTTTATTACGTATGCACCAAAGACAAGAGGGGATAATTGCTCATAATCCAATATCCATATTTTTGGATGAACATTACAGTGATGAATATCTTTCACAAAGATATCAGAATATGAAATTAGCTATTAATTAAAAGTGTCTTAGACACTTTTTTATTATCATATAAAAATTCACAGACATAGCAAAAACGAATTTTTATTGATGTAGTTATTGTTTAAGGAGTAGAATTTAGTCAATAGTTATGAAGATTAATTAAGAAAATATGCATAGAATAGAAAAAATAGTGAGAGGACTAAATATTGCTCCTGGTATCTTTAGTGGTAGTATTTTAGATGATAATTGTGTGATTACAGGACATAATTATCGCAGGCATTTTAGTCAATTAAAGTATTTGGATGAAGGGGCAGAGATTATATTTATATCATGTAGTGATATAAATTATTACTATGAAATAGCTTATACAGAAGTACTACAACCTAGTCAAATTGAAGAAATGTGTAGTGGTGATTGAGATTTAACTTTATTCACATGTACAGCAGGTGGTAGCATTCGTTATACGATAAGATGTATAAGAACATCTTAATTTCATATTTAAAAAAACTTCCTTTTCTTGTATAATGGTGCAAGGGAGGAAGTTTTTTAATGAAACCAATATTATGTTTTGATGTTGATGGAACGCTGCGTGATAATGTGAATCATATTGTAAGACCATTGACTTTAAAAGCTTTACAACAATTAAAAGAAAATGGCTTTCATGTGATTATATCATCAGGTAGAGGTATAGATTCTTTAAAAGGAACGGGTTTGATGGAATTGTTTCCTTGGGATGGATATGTATTGAATAATGGTCAAGTGATCTTAGATGAAAATGGTGATATTATTTTTAGCGGTCATATGAAGGATGAAGCAGTCAGAGAAGTCATAAGAGTGGCTCATGAACTGAATTTGGCAGCTGTTTTAAAAGCTAAGAAGAGAGTTATCACTAAAGAACCAGATGAATATGTTTTAGAATCACAGAGATTTTTCAATAATGTGATTCCAGAAGTAGGAGAATATACGGGTCAAGATGTTGATGCGATGATTGTTTATGGTCCTAAGGGTTATGATTATGCACCATTTTTACATATTGATGGCATTAATGTTTTACCAGGCGAATCAACTTATGCTGATATTACTATTAAGGGTTTATCAAAAGCAACTGGTATACATATATTAATGGATAGATATGGTGATCAGGAATATTGGGCTTTTGGTGATTCAATGAATGATTATGAAATGTTTAAGCATGCCGATTTTAGTATTGCTATGGGACAAGGCAATGCAAAACTTAAAGAAATAGCATCTTATGTGACTGATCCTATAGATGAAGATGGTTTATATAATGCATGTGTATATTTGCATATGATAGGAGGAAATGATGAATAAAGAAGAAGCAATAAAAAAGGCACACAATATGTATGCCTATGAAATAAGTGAACAAGCTGATCAGGAAAATAATGATTTTGATGCCTTGTGGCAAAGCATCTATGATGTTTTACAAGTAGCAACATATGGTATTGTTGATATGGAACAGGATGAAATTGATGAAGCCATGAGTTGGTTAAAGGAAACACAAAGCATGACGGAGAAGTATAAAGAAACGGAGATATGGTTTTAAGAATATGAAAGTTATAGATATGCATTGTGATACTTTATTAGGCATTGCTTTAAATAGACAAAAGGGAATAGAATGTTCTTTAAGAAATAATGATTTAAATATTAGTTTAGAAAAGATGAAACAAGGTGATTATTTATTACAGAACTTTGCGATATTTACGCATCTAAAAGAAGTAAAAGAACCTGTTAAATTTGTAATGGATATGATAGATTTATTCTACCATGAAATGGATCAAAATAAAGATATCATTAAACCTATTCAAACATATCAAGACATTATTGATAATCAAAATAATGGTCTTATGAGTGCTATGCTTACTTTAGAAGAAGGAGCAGTTGTTAATAATGATTTGGCTTATTTAAGAAATTATTATCGCTTAGGTGTAAGAATGATTACTTTAACATGGAACTTTGAAAATGGCATAGGTTTTCCTAATTTTTCAAAAAATGGCTATGGTGAATATGATGACAAAAATGGCTTAACTGATTTTGGCATTGAATATATCAAAGAATGTGAACGTTTAGGTATCATCATAGATGTTTCTCATTTAAACGATGCAGGCTTTTATGACGTCTTAAAGTATACTCAATCACCATTTGTGGCATCTCATTCAAATGCTCGTTCTGTGTGCTCACACGCCCGTAATATGAGTGATGATATGATAAGACAGTTATCTAAGCGTGGTGGTGTTATGGGCATCAACTTTGCAGCAGATTTCTTAGGTGAACATGCTGATATGTCTACTATAGATAATATGGTTAAACATATTAAATATATAAGAAATATCGGTGGTATTGACTGTATTGGCTTAGGAACTGATTTTGATGGTATTCCACAAAACTTAGAACTTAAAGATGCTTCTTATATGCCTATGCTGGCAAAAGCCTTAAGAAAAGAAAACTTCACTGATGAAGAAATAGAAAAAATATTCTATAAGAATGTCTTAAGACTTTATCAACAAGTATTAAAATAATTTTTTTAAAAAATGATATAATAAAAAAACAGATACAGTGGGAGCCCGTATCTGTCTTTTTGTTGATATCAGTTTGGGAAAGGATATCATGAAGTAGTCATATTTGAAGGGAAAACAAAATTTGACTACATATATAGTATAACATACTTTTCAGAAAAAAATGAGTAAAACTTAACAAAAATTTGTGTGAAATTTGTGTGTTAAAATGAATCAAATGTTTGATAATCTTATTGATGTTAAAAAATTTTGTTATGAAGATTGGAAAATATAGTTTTTTGATAGTTGCGGAATTCATGATACTGAGGTATCGTTGCTTTTATTATTCTTTAATCACAGAATCTTCTTTAATTCTTTTTTTTCTTGTCTAGATGCGTAAAAATGTATATAATGGTGATGAAAAAGGTGCGTGGAAACATGAGAGAGATAAAATATGAGGAAATAGTTAACGCTATTAAAGATATGTGTATAAGTGCTAATAATGTTTTACCAAACGATATTAGTGAAGTTATTGAAGAAGCTTATCAAAATGAAGATTTTAAGCTTGGAAAAGAAACTTTAGAAATTTTAAAAGAAAATGCAAAAATTGCTCAAAAAGAAAAATCACCTATATGTCAGGACACAGGTATGGCCTGTGTGTTTGTAGAAATAGGTCAAGATGTTCATGTTATAGGTGATTTGAATGAGGCTATTAACGAAGGTGTTAGACAAGGATATGAAGAAGGATATTTACGTAAAAGCGTAGTCAATGATCCTATGTTTGATCGTATCAATACAAAAGATAATACACCAGCAATTATCCATTATGAGATAGTTAGTGGTGATAAGTTAAAAATCACACTAGCACCTAAGGGCTTTGGCAGTGAGAATATGTGTCAGGTTAAAATGCTTAAACCGAGTGATGGAGTAGAAGGTGTTAAGGATTTTGTATTAAAGGTGGTTAATGATGCAGGAGCAAATGCATGTCCACCAATGGTTATTGGTGTAGGTATTGGTGGTTCTTTTGATTATGTTACTTATTTGTCAAAGAAAGCAATGTTACGTAATGCGAAGAGTCATCATCCTGATAAGCGTTACGCTTTATTAGAAGATGAAATATTAGAAAAGATTAATCAAACTGGTATTGGACCAGCTGGATATGGAGGTAGGACAACAGCTTTATCATTAAATATAGAAACATATCCAACTCATATAGCTGGTATGCCAGTGGCAGTCAGTATATGTTGTCATGTTGCAAGGCATAAGGAGGTTATATTATGAAAAAGATTGTTACTCCTTTTACAAGTGATGATGCTTTGAGTTTAAAAGCAGGAGATCAGGTTTTGATTAGTGGGGTTATTTATACGGGAAGAGATGCTGCACATAAACGTTTGATTCAACTTATTAAAGATAATCAGCCATTACCTTTTGATGTTAAGGATCAGATTATTTATTATGTTGGTCCAACGCCTGCTAAACCTCATCATGTTTTTGGTAGTGGTGGACCGACGACTTCGGGAAGAATGGATGCTTATGCACCAGAACTATTAAAATTAGGTTTACGTGGTATGATTGGTAAAGGCTATAGAAATGCCGATGTGAAAGATGCAATTAAGAATTATCAAGGTGTATATTTTGGGGCGATTGGTGGAGCAGGAGCTTATATATCACATTGTATTAAGGAATGTGAGGTGATAGCGTTTGATGATTTAGGAACCGAAGCTATTCGCCGTTTATATGTCGAAGATTTACCAGTTACAGTATTAATAGATTGTCAGGGAAACGATTTATATGAGTTGGGACGAATTCAATATTTAAAGGAGCATAACTATGGCAATTAGAGATTATAATGAGGTAGATATTTTGTATACATTGATGTCTTTTGTAAATGTATCTTCAGTACAAGATATGTATTATACAATAGCACAAACGATTCTCTCTCATTTAGATAAAATACCTGATATTAGTATTAATGATTTAGCTGATCTTTGTTATACGTCACCAGCAACGATTTCTCGCTTTTGTAAGGATTTAAATTGTAGAAATTTTGCAACATTTAAAAAAGAAATTGCTATTGCGATAGAATTATCTAAAAATGAAGTTCATCTTTCTACGAAAGATGAAGAGGCTTGTATTAAAAATCCTGATTATTTGGTAGATAAAATGTATGGTGAAGCCATAGAATCATTACAAATGGTGCAAAAAAGCATTAATATGCATGAGATAGATAAAATATGTGAAATGATTTATACATCTAAAAGTGTTCATATGATTGGTTATCAATTTAATAAAATTATTGCTAATGATTTTCAAATGAAAATGCTGAAGCATCGTAAAATGGTTTATGCTTTTGTAGAACGTGGTGATGAAATAGGACATTTAGATATTATAGATAAAGATACTTTGGTTATGATTATTAGTGTTCGTGCTAGAGCACAACTTATGGATGCTTTGGTTAAAAAAGTGAATGAACATCATCCTAAGATTATTTTATTAACGATGAATAAAACATATCATAATGATTTAATTGATTATATTTATTGTATTGATGGTAGTGAAAGTGATTATACTGAATCATCTTTGCAGGGAACAATGAATTTTTTGAGTTTATTAAATCTCATTTATGTGAGGTACGGATTACTATATAGAAAGTAGGGACAAGAATGTATAGTTTTTTGAATGATTATAGTGAAGGGGCACATCCTAAGATAATGGAAGCCTTAATGGAAACAAATGATGCTCAAAGTGTTGGTTATGGGATGGATGAGTATTGTCGTTTAGCATGTGATGCTATTTATAAGCGCTTGGGTACAATGGCACCTGATGTTCATTTTTTAGTTGGTGGTACACAAACCAATTTAACATTTATTTCTCATTGCCTTAAAGATTATCAAGCAGTGATTGCTTGTGATGATGGACATATTAATGTTCATGAAACAGGAGCTGTAGAGTCTAGTGGACATAAGATTTTAACAAAGGAACATCAATATGGTAAAGTAACAGTTGAGATGATTGAAGATATAATGAAGAATCATGAAGATGAGCATAAGGTACAGCCAAAGATGGTTTATATATCACAAACAACTGAGTGGGGGACGTATTATACTTTATCACAACTAGAAGATATTTATGCTTATTGTCAGGAAAATGATTTGTATTTGTTTATGGATGGTGCAAGGCTTGGAAGTTCAACTGTGTTAGAAGATGCTCCTAGTATGAAGCAAATAGCACAGAATGTTGATGCTTTTTATATTGGTGGTACTAAGATGGGTGCCTTATTTGGTGAAGCATTGGTGATTTGTAATGATGATTTAAAGGATGGTTTTCGTTATCAATTGAAGAATAAAGGAGCTATGTTAGCTAAAGGGAGACTTTTAGGTGTCCAATTTTATACTTTATTAGAAAATGATTTGTATGAAGAAATTGGTATTTATGAAAATCGTATGGCAGATAAATTAAGAACTGCTTTAAAAGAAAAATATCCTTTATATTTACCTAGTTCAACCAATCAAATCTTTGTAGATATACCAAATAATGATTTAAAGGAAATTGAAAAAGAATTTATGGTCACTCATATGAAAACACTAGATAAAACGAGAACACGTATTCGTATGGTTACAAGTTGGGCGACGGATGAAAAACAGGTTGATCGTTTTATTGAATTGATAAATAGTATTTGATATCTGTACAATATGTGATTATTGTACTATAATACTTTTGGGCTTAGCCTAATATATGAAGAAAAGAGGAGTTTTCATGAATAAAACTGAATTAGTAGATAAAGTAGCTAATGGAGCTGGCATAACAAAGGTTGATGCCGAAGCTGCTATTAATGCTTTTATAGCGACTGTTGGTGATGCTTTAAAAGAAGGAGATAAGGTTGTATTGAAAGGTTTTGGAACGTTTGAAGTGCGTGAACGCAAAGAACGTGTTGGGCGTAATCCACAAACAGGTGAAGCTGTTATGATACCTGCAAGTAAAACACCTGCTTTTAAAGCAAGTACTGTTTTAAAGAAAAGTGTTAATGATTAGTTGTTATTGAAGTATGGAGAATCACATATATGTGATTCTTTTTTTATAGATAAAACTTTTAGTATTAAATCTTATGGACTCACTATGACTTTTAGAAAATATTAGTGCTATTGGCACTTTTTTATGTTACAATGATAGCCAAGGAGATGAAAAACATGAATAATTATAAATTTGATACTTTAACAATCCATGCAGGACAGCAAACAGATCCTACGACAAAGGCTATTGGTGTTCCTATTACATTAGCTAATGCCTATACATTTGATAATGCTGATCAGGCTAAAAATATCTTTGCGTTAGAAGAAGAAGGATATTTTTATACGAGATTATCTAATCCAACAGTGACTGTCTTACAAGATCGTATGGCTGCTTTAGATGGTGGCGTAGGTGCGGTAGCTTTTTCTAGTGGGACTGCTGCTATTATGGGACTTATTATGACAGTATGTCAATGTGGTGATGAAATTGTAGCAGCTAATAATTTATATGGTGGAACTATCGGTTCCCTGTCAGGTACAATGGAAGGTATGGGATTTAAGACAAAATTTGTTGATCCTAGAAATTTAGATGAAATTGAAAAGGCTATTACTGATAAAACAAAGATGCTTTTCTTTGAATCTGTTGGTAATCCTAATGGTGATATGTTTGATTTTGAAGAAGTGGCTAAGATTGCTCATAAATATCATATTCTGTATGTCATTGATAATACAACTTGCACACCTTATTTATTCAAACCATTTGAACATGGTGCAGATGTTATTGTATATTCTACAACAAAATATATTGCAGGTCATGGTAATGTAACTGGAGGCGTTGTTGTGGATAGTGGTAAGTTTGATTGGGCAAGTGGCAGATATCCTTTATTTACCAATCCTGATAAAGCTTATCATGATATTGTTTATGCTGATATGAAAGAAAAAGCATTATGTACAAAAATGGTAGCAAAAACTTTAAGAGATTTAGGTGGATGCATGTCACCTTTCACTGCTTATATGACTCTTATTGGTTTAGAAACATTATCATTAAGAATGAAAAAACATGTGGAGAATTCACGTGCTATCGCCAAATTCTTAGATGAATGTGAAGATGTTACATGGGTTAGCTATGCTGAATTAGAAGATCATGAATCACATGCTTTATGTGAAAAATATTTCCCTAATGGCTTTGGTGGTTTATTTACATTTGGTGTTAAAGGTGGCAGCGAAGGTGGTAAAACCGTTATCAATAATATTAAACTCTTTATTCATGCTACCAACTTTGCTGATTCAAGATCTTTGTTAACTCATCCTGCTTCTACAACTCATGCTCAAATGAGTGAAGAAGAAAGATTAGCTGGTGGTGTTAAACAAGAAACCATACGTATTTCTGTTGGTTTAGAAGATCCTGAAGATTTAATTGCGGATTTAAAACAAGCATTTGCAAAAATTTAGAAATAAAAAGCAGATTTTGCAATCTGCTTTTGTTTTTACTTAATAATTGTACCTTCGGTTGGTCCACCAGCTGCATTTGATTCATCAGTATCAATATGCATAGCTAAAGCATAACTATCACTAACACGGCAAACAACATCACCAAAAATAAGTGAACGTCCATCGCTCTTCACTTCAACACTAACGATTTGTTTATCAACAATACCAAATTCTTTAGCATCAGCTTCAGTCATATGAATATGACGTTTTGCAGCAATAACACCTTTACTAATTTCTACTTCGCCAGCAGGGCCAATGATTTTACATCCACTTGTACCTTCAATATCGCCAGATTCTCTTACTAATGCAGTTACACCAATAGATCTTGCATCAGTTAATGAAACTTCAACTTGTGTTTCTTTTCTTACTGGTCCCAAAATAGACATTTTTGTTTGACCTTTAGCACCTACAACAGTCACTTTTTCAGCACATGCAAATTGGCCAGGTTGTGAAAGGTTCTTTTTGTTTGTCAATTGATAACCTTCACCAAATAAAGCGTCTAAATCTGCTTGAGATAAATGAACATGTCTTGCAGAAGTTTCTACTAAAATAGTTTTTCCCATATAAATCCTCCTCGTATTATTATTAATATCATACAACTTTTTCCAATATTTTTAAAGATGTAAGATAAAATAAATTATTATTTGATAAAATTTATTAAAATAATAAAAAATAATTTATGTAAAAAAATTAAGTTAAATTAAGAAAAAATGCAAAAGCCTTTAAAATCAAGGGTTTTGAGAGATTTTAAAAGATTTTTAAGTTAAAAATATGAAATAAATATTTAGAAAAAACACAAAATTAAAACAAATACTTTACAAAATAAACAAAGTATAGTATCATAGAATCACATTTAAAGGGGGTTATGAGCATGGAAGCAGAAAAAAAGGACTGTAAAGGACTATATGATCCAGGTTTTGAACATGACAATTGTGGCATTGGAGCAGTAGTTAATATTAAGGGGGTTAAGACCCATTTGACAGTTTCTAATGCTTTGAAAATTGTTGAACAATTAGAGCATCGTGCGGGTAAAGATGCTAAGGGTGAGACAGGTGATGGTGTTGGTATTTTAACACAAGTACCTTATGCCTTTTTTAAGAAAACAATTCATGAGTTCACATTGCCTAGGGAAGGACATTATGGGGTTGGTATGTTTTTCTTCCCCCAAAATCAATTTCAAAGACATCAGGCAATGCGTATGTTTGAATCTATCGTTAAAAAGGAAGGTTTAACATTTTTAGGGTGGCGTGAAGTTCCTACAACACCAGATGTTTTAGGTAGCAAAGCATTAAGTGCTATGCCTTGTATTATGCAAGGATTTATCAAAAAACCAATGGGGGTTAATGTTGGTTTAGATTTTGATCGTCAATTATATGTTGTTAGAAGAATATTTGAGCAAAGTAATGAAGAAGATACATATGTTTGTTCTTTGTCTTCTCGTACAATTGTCTATAAAGGAATGTTTTTGGTTGGACAGTTACGTAATTTCTTTAATGATTTACAAGATGAAGATTATAAGAGTGCGATTGCCATTGTGCATTCTCGTTTCTCTACAAATACGATGCCTTCTTGGCAAAGAGCGCATCCAAATCGTTTAATTGTTCATAATGGTGAAATTAATACTATTCGTGGTAATGCTAACAATATGTTATGCCGTGAAGAGATTATGCAATCAGATGTTTTGGATATGGAAAAAGTATTCCCAGTTATTAGTGCGAATGGTTCTGATTCAGCTATGTTGGATAATACGTTAGAATTTCTCATGATGGCTGGTATGGATTTACCTCGTGCGGTAATGTTGTGTATTCCTGAACCTTGGGAAAATAATGAAAGCATGTCTAAATTAAAACGTGATTTTTATGCTTATAATTCAACGATGATGGAACCATGGGATGGACCAGCTTCAATTTTGTTTACTGATGGTGAAATTATGGGAGCTGTCTTGGATAGAAATGGTTTAAGACCTTCACGTTATTATATTACGAAGGATGATTATCTCATTTTATCTAGTGAAGTAGGTTCATTGGATATTCCTGATGAGGATATTGTGGTTAAGGATAGATTACGTCCAGGTAAGATGTTGCTTGTTGATACGAAGAAGGGTGAACTTATTAATGATGAAGATTTAAAGAATGAATATGCATCTAGAGAACCTTATGGCGAATGGTTGGATAGTCAATTGATACAATTATCCGATATTAAGATTCCTAATCAGAAAGTAACGTTATATCAAGGTGATGAACTTGTCAGATTGCAAAAGGTATATGGTTATGGCTATGAGGATATCAAAGATTATATTATCCCAATGGCTTTAAATGGGACAGAACCAGTTATAGCAATGGGTAATGATGCACCTTTAGCAGTTTTATCTAAACGTCATCAGCCATTATTTAATTATTTTAAGCAACTATTTGCACAAGTGACAAATCCTCCTATTGATGCGATTAGAGAAGAGATTGTGACATCAACTTCTTTATGTATTGGTACTGAAGGAAATATTTTAAAAGATGATGCGATTAATTGTAAATTATTAAAGATAAAGAATCCTATCTTATCTAATACTGATATATTAAAGTTAAAAACTTTATCTAAAGAAGGCTTTAAATCAGCAACTTTATCTATGTTATATTATAAAAATACATCTTTAGAAAAAGCTATTGATCGTTTGTTTGTAGAGGCTGATAAAGCTTATCATAGTGGAGCGAATATATTAATATTATCTGATAGAGGTGTGGATGATAATCATGTGGCTATTCCTTCATTATTAGCAACTGGCGCATTAAACCAATATCTTGTTAAGACAAAGAAACGTATGAAAGTGGCTTTAATTGTTGAAAGTGGTGAACCTAGAGAAGTGCATCATTATGCAACGTTGTTAGGTTATGGGGCTAGTGCAGTTAATGGTTATTTAGTACAGGATACTATTTTTGATGCAATTATGAGTGGTACTTTAGAGAAGGATTATTATGCAGCAGTGGAAGATTACAATAATGCTGTGTTGCATGGTATTGTGAAGATTGCATCTAAGATGGGTATTTCTACGATTCAGTCTTATCGTGGTTCACAAAATTTTGAAGCAATAGGTATTAATCATGATGTGATTGATAAGTATTTCCCTAATACTGTAAGTAGAATAGAAGGTATTTCTATTTTAGATATTCAAGAGGATGTTGATTTTAGACATCGACAAGCTTATGATCCTTTGGGTATGGAAATGAATTTAACAATTGATTCTCAAGGTAATCATAAGGAAAGAAGTGGTAAAGAAGAACACTTATATAATCCTAAGACAATTCATTTATTACAGAAATCTACAAGAACTGGAGATTATGCATTATTTAAGGAATATACGCATTGTATTGATGAAGAATCAAAGGATACAAATTTAAGAGGTTTATTAGACTTTAAATATGAAAGAAAACCTATTCCTATTGAAGAAGTTGAAAGTGTTGATAGTATTGTTCAAAGATTTAAGACAGGTGCTATGTCTTATGGATCTATTTCTCAAGAAGCCCATGAAACAATGGCTATTGCGATGAATATGTTAAAAGGTAAATCTAATAGTGGTGAAGGTGGCGAGGATCCTGAAAGATTTATTATTGGTAAGGATGGTACAAATCGTTGTTCTGCTATTAAACAAGTGGCTTCTGGACGATTTGGAGTTACTAGTGAATACCTATGCTCTGCTAAAGAAATTCAAATCAAGATGGCGCAAGGAGCTAAACCTGGTGAAGGTGGGCAACTACCTGCAGGTAAGGTTTATCCTTGGATTGCCAAAACCAGACATTCAACGCCTGGTGTTGCTTTAATATCACCACCACCTCATCATGATATCTATTCAATTGAAGACTTGGCACAACTTATTTATGACTTAAAGAATGCCAACCAAGATGCACGAATCTCTGTTAAACTTGTATCAGAAGCAGGGGTGGGAACAGTTGCTGCTGGAGTAGCCAAAGCTGGGGCTGGGGTTATCCTCATCTCAGGCTATGATGGTGGTACTGGTGCGGCACCTAAAAACTCAGTCTATAACGCTGGACTTCCTTGGGAATTAGGTTTAGCCGAAGCTCATCAAACATTACTCATGAATGGTTTGAGAAATCGTGTTGTTCTTGAAACCGATGGTAAATTAATGACAGGTAGAGATTTGGCGATTGCCACTTTGCTTGGTGCCGAGGAATATGGTTTTGCCACAGCACCACTAGTAACGATGGGTTGTGTGATGATGCGTGTATGTAACTTGGATACATGTCCAGTGGGAGTTGCTACTCAAAATCCGGAATTAAGAAAACGTTTTACTGGAAAACCTGAATATGTTGTGAATTTTATGAGATTCATAGCTCAGGAATTAAGGGAATATATGGCAAAACTTGGCTTTAAAACAGTGAATGAAATGGTTGGTCATAGTGAATACTTAAAAGTAAAGGATTCTTCTTCTAAGATTGATTTATCAGCTTTGCTGAAACCAAGTGATGAAAAGAATCAACACTATATGCCTTCTGCTGCTTACGATTTTAAATTAGATACAGTGAAGGATACAACAATATTACTTAAGAACTTTGAATCAGCTATTATTCGTGGTGAGAAAGCTGAAATGGAAATAGAGATTTCTAATATTGATCGTTCTTTTGGGACAATTTTAGGATCAAAAATTACAAAGTCATTAGGCAATGATGTCGAAGATGATAGTTATGTTGTAAATTGTTATGGTGCAGGTGGTCAAAGCTTTGGGGCTTTTATTCCTAAAGGTTTAACAATGAATATTTATGGTGATTCTAATGATTATTTTGGTAAAGGTTTATCTGGTGGTAAATTGATTATAAGACCACCATTAGAATCAATATTCAAAGCTGAAGATAATATTATCATTGGTAATGTGGCATTATATGGGGCAACCAGTGGAGAAGCCTATATTAATGGTGTAGCAGGTGAAAGATTCTGTGTTAGAAATTCTGGTGCTAAAGCTGTTGTTGAGGGCGTTGGTGATCATGGCCTTGAATATATGACTGGTGGTATGGTTGTTATATTGGGAGAAACAGGACGTAACTTAGCAGCTGGTATGAGCGGTGGTACCGCATATGTATATGATCCTGATAATAAATTGTATGAAAGATTGAATAGTGAGTTAGTGAAATATACGAGACTTGCAACACAATATGATAAGCAAGAGTTACGTGAAATGATTGAAAATCATTATCGTTATACAAAGTCAGAAAAAGCTAAATTTATTTTAGATGATTTTGATAATCAAGCAATGAAATTCAAGAAAATCATTCCATATGATTATGAAAGAATGATTAACTTAATTGCAAATTATGAAAAACAAGGATTAAACGTAGAACAAGCTAAGATTGAAGCATTCTACGCAGTAAAGAAAGGATAGAGGATTATGGGAAAAATAAACGGATTTTTAGAAATCGATAGACAAAATGCAGAAGCACTTGAACCACTTGATAGAATCCAAAACTTTATGGAATTTCATATTCCTTTATCTGAAGAACAACAAACTCTTCAAGGAGCGCGTTGTATGGATTGTGGTGTGCCTTTTTGCCAATATGGTCAAGTGATTAATGGGATGGTATCAGGTTGTCCATTGAACAATCTTATTCCTGAATGGAATGATCTTGTATATCATGGTAATTACGAAGCAGCTTTAAAAAGATTACTTAAAACAAGTAATTTTCCTGAATTCACATCACGTGTATGTCCTGCTTTATGTGAAAAAGCTTGTACATGTTCTCTTAATGGTGATGCTGTTTCTGTTAAGGAAAATGAACATGCAATTATCGAATATGGATATGAACATGGTCTGATGAAACCACAACCTCCTCTTACTCGAACAAATCATAAAATTGCGATTGTAGGCAGTGGACCAGCTGGCTTAGCAGCTGCTGATCAATTGAATCAACGTGGTTATAATGTTGATGTTTATGAACGTGAGGATCGTTTGGGTGGATTGTTGATGTATGGTATTCCGCAAATGAAAATTGAAAAAGATATCATTGATAGACGTATAGATAAGATGACTAAAGAAGGTATCAATTTCTATACAAATCATCCAATTGAAAATAAGAAACAAGCTAATAAGTTATTAAAAGACTATGATGCCATTGTCCTTGCTTGTGGGGCTAAACAAGCTAGAGATATTAAGGTTCCAGGACGTGAAGCATCTAATATATACTTTGCTGTTGATTATTTAACTCAGGTGACAAAATCATTGCTTAACAGTGATTTTAAAGATGGTAAATATCCAAATGCCAATGGCAAGAATGTTTTAATCATTGGTGGTGGTGATACGGGTAATGATTGTGTTGGTACAGCTATTCGTCATGGCTGCAAGAGTGTGACTCAACTAGAAATGATGGGTGAACCACCATTAGAAAGAGCTGCCAGCAATCCTTGGCCAGAATGGCCTCTTGTCAAGAAAACAGATTATGGACAAGAAGAAAGTATTGCCGTATTTAATAAAGATCCTCGTATTTATCAAACAACAGTCAAAGAATTTATTCTTAATGATAAAGGTTTAGTCGAAAAAGCTGTGCTTGTTAAACTGACACCTAAAAAAGAAAACGGTCGTACCATGATGGTTCCTATTGAAGGTAGTGAACAAACGATTGATTGTGATTTGGTATTGATTGCTGCAGGCTTTGTTGGTTGTGAAAAACCAATTACGAAAGCATTTGGGGTTAATTTGACAAATCGTGGTAATGTTGCAACAGAAGAAAATCAATATGCAACAAATGTAGAAAAAGTCTATACGGCTGGTGATATGCATCGTGGACAATCTTTAGTGGTTTGGGCTATTAGAGAAGGAAGAGAAGTTGCTAGAAATATTGATAAAGACTTAATGGGATTTACAAACTTATAGGAATACCAATGGGTATTCCTTTTAGTTTGCTATTGATTAATGTGTCAATTAAAGATATACTATTAATAGGAGGCGACACATATGAAATCGAATAATCCCAAAAGAGAGGAACGTAAGCAAAAGGCATATGAGCATACAGAACTCATGAAACAACAATATCATCAAGAAATAGCATATGCTATTCATCATACGCATATCTATGATGAACATTTCATTTACGATAAAAAAGAACCTCACCCATGTACCATAAAAGTTCTAAACTGTACGACATCACAAGCTATTTTTGATGTTAAACATACTCATAAAACACTATGTGCATTAAATTTTGCATCTTTTAAAAATCCTGGCGGTGGTTTTTATCGTGGAACAATGGCTCAAGAAGAGGCGTTATGTCATGATAGTTTCTTATATAATGTCTTGATTGAATTTGTTGATGATTATTATACAGAGAATCGCTTAGATCTTAATCATTCTTTATACTATGATAGAGCATTATATAGCAAGGATATCTTATTTTTTGATGAGTTAGGGAATAGTTATAAAACCGATATATTAACTTGTGCATCGCCCAATTATCGTGAGGCTCAAAGACATCATATTACAATTGAAGAAAACAATGAAATATTAAAAAAACGTATTCGCTATATATTAAATATTGCTTCTCAAGAAAATGTTGATATCTTTATCTTAGGAGCATGGGGTTGTGGAGTATTTGGACAAGATCCTTTGATTGTTGCCAGTTATTTTAAAGAATTGCTTGATGATTATGATTTTGAAGAAGTTATTTTTGCTGTGCCTCGAGGCATGAATGATAATTATGACAATTTTAATAAGATATTTCTTGGAGAAAATGACTTATGAGAAACAATTGTTTTTTCATAAGTCATTTTCATTTAAATAAAAAGCTGCTATAATGTTTAAAAGTGAAGGTGATGAACTTGATTATAAACTGGAGTATGATTATTAATGTTTTAAGATCTGCTGTTGATTTAATCGCAGTATGGTTTATCTTTTATTATTTGATATCAATGTTTAGAACTAATATTCGTACAATGCAATTATTTAAAGGTGTATTGTTGATTTTGGCAGTAGAATTAGTAACAACATTTTTTAATTTAACGACATTAAAATATTTAGTGGATAGTGTTATTAATTGGGGAATTGTTGCTCTTATTGTTATTTTTCAACCTGAAATCAGGACATTGTTAGAAAAAATGGGACAAACAAGAACTGAACATAGAAAGGAAATTAGCAATGATGAAAAAGAAAGACTCATGGATGAGCTTGTCAATGCTATTACGACATTGTCACGTGAACAAACAGGTGCTTTGATTACTTTTGAAAGATCACAATCTTTGATAGATTATATTAATACTGGAACAAGGATTGATTCTGATATTAAGAGTGAATTATTATTAACTATCTTTTATGAAGGAACACCACTTCATGATGGAGCAACTATTATTCAGGATGATCGTGTCGTTTGTGCGGCAGCATTTTATCCACCAACTAATAAGGAATTATCTCCTAAATATGGAGCACGACATCGTGCTGCTATTGGTATAAGTGAGATTACTGATTCTTTAACAGTGGTTGTGAGTGAAGAAACAGGTACCATTTCTTTTGCTATTGATGGAGAATTAAAGAAAATTCCTGCTAAGGAATTGAGAGCCTCATTAGTTAATGAACTACAATGGTTTAAGTCTGAGGAAGGTGGAGGTGTTCAACATGAATCAGAAGCAAAATGATCGTAAAGATACACATGATTCAACAACTGAATTCTTTCTTAAGGTTATGCAAAAAGAAAAAAATAAAAAAGAAAAAGAAAGTGCTCCAATGGAAAATCTTTCTACAACTACAATGAAAACACTGGATACATTTAGTCGTTTTTATAATTATTTGAATCAATTACTAGATAAAATATTATCTAGTAGAGTGACGATTATGTTATTATCTTTTGTTATTGCAGCAGTTTTATTTTATAACATTGCAGGTCAAGATATTATTTCTTCACCAACTAGTGGTGTTACTATTGAAGATGTAGCAATAGAGGTTGAAGGTTTGGATGATTCATTAGAAATAACGAGTGATATGCCTACTAGTGTTACCGTTGGATTGATTGGGTCATCTTTGGATATTTATAGCACAACGCTTTCAGTTAATTATGAAGTTTATATTGATTTATCTGGATATAGTGAAGGAAGCTATACCATTGATTTAAAATCACGCAACTTTAATGATGATCTAACAGTGATGTTAGTTCCTAATTCTTTAGATATTACTTTAGAAGAAAAAGTCAGTCAGGATTTCAATTTGACTTATACATTTATTAATGAAGATCAATTAGATAGTAAGTATTCGGTAAGTGTCGAAAGCATATCATTGGATACAGTAACAATTTATGCGAGTGAAACAACACTTGCGAAAATAGCAAAAGTAGCTGTTTGTATTGACGTTGCTGATAAGAGTGAAGCTTTTGATCAGACATGTGTTATTAAGGCTTTTGATAGTGATAATGAGGAATTAGATGTTGAAATTTCACCAACCACGGCAGAAGTATCATGTAGTGTGGCTAGTTATTCAAAAACAGTACCATTAGAGGTTAACTTTACTGGTGAAGTTGCTAGTGGATATCAGATTGCTGATTATACGATGTCACAAAGTGAAGTTACTATTTATGGTTTACAAGAGAATATTGATGATATTGATTCTATCGTTGTTAATGTTGACGTTTCTAATTTGAATTCTTCGACAACTTTTGAAAATATTTCATTGAATAAAGAAAGTGGTATTAATAAGTTTTCAGCGGATACTGTTACAGTTTCTGTAGAAATAGAAAAAGTTGTATCAAAGAAGCTTGACAATATTGCAATTACGGTTTTAAATAATTCTGAAAATTATAAGGTATCGTTTGTCGGTGAAAGCGGTACTGCTACTGTGTCATTATCAGGTTCTGAAGAAAAAATTGATGCTATGAGTGCTGATAATGTTACGGCAACGATTGATATTGATGGATTATCAACAGGTAGTCATCAAGTAGAAGTGAATGCAATGGTGGATGATGATAAGGTTTCAATTGAGCTATTATCTTCATCAACCGTAACTATTACAATTGAAAGGAATTAAAAAAATGGGAAAATATTTTGGTACAGATGGTTTTAGAGGCGAAGCAAATGTTGATTTAACAGTAGAACATGCTTATCTTGTTGGACGTTATTTAGGATGGTATTATTCACGTTACCATAAGGCTCAAATTGTGATCGGAAAGGATACAAGAAGAAGTTCTTATATGTTTGAATATTCTTTAGTTGCTGGTTTAACAGCCAGTGGTGCTGATGTTTACTTACTTCATGTAACGACAACACCTTCCGTGTCTTATGTTGTTAGAAGTGAGAATTTTGATTGTGGTATTATGATTAGTGCCTCACATAATCCTTATTATGATAATGGTATTAAGATTATAGATGGTAATGGTTATAAGTTGGACGCTAAGATTGAAAACTTAATAGAGAAGTATATTGATGGTCTTTCTGATCCAATTCCTTTTGCCACTAAGGACAATATTGGACGTACAATTGATTATTCAATGGGTCGTAATCGTTATATTGGTTATTTAATGAGTATTCCAATGCGTGCTTTTAAAAATAAGCGAGTTGGTTTGGATTGTGCTAATGGTTCAAGTAGTGCTATTGCAAAAGCAGTCTTTGATGCTTTAGGAGCAAAGACATATGTTATCAATAACGATCCTGATGGTTTGAATATTAATGAAAATTGTGGGTCAACTCATATTGAAGTTTTACAGAATTATGTCAGAGAAAATGGTTTGGATTGTGGCTTTGCCTATGATGGTGATGCTGATCGATGCATTGCAGTAGATGAATATGGACGTGTTGTCAATGGTGATATGATTTTATATATTTGCGGTTGTGAAATGAAACGTAAGAATGAACTCGTACATAATACAATTGTGACAACAGTAATGAGTAATTTTGGCTTATATAAATCATTAGATAAAGTAGGTATCAATTATGAAAAGACGGCTGTTGGAGACAAATATGTCAATGAAAATATGGTTAAGAATGGTCATGTCATTGGTGGTGAACAATCAGGACATATCATATTCTCAAAACATGCAACGACAGGAGATGGCATTCTAACATCACTCAAGATTATGGAAACAATGGTGGAAAATAAGAAAACCTTAGCTCAATTATGTGATGGTATAGAAGTTTATCCACAATTATTAATCAATGTTCGTGTGAAAGACAAAAAAGCTGCACAAGAAGATGCAGATGTCCAAAAAGCTATTCACGAAGTGGAAGAAAAATTGGGCAATAATGGTAGAATTTTGGTAAGAGAAAGTGGAACAGAACCAGTGGTTAGAGTCATGGTTGAAGCATTAAGCGATGAATTATGTCATGAATATGTTTTAAAGGTGGTTAATACGATTAAAGCCAAAGGTTATGCTGTTTAAAAAACGAATTTTCACATTAATTCACAAATTATTGCCATAATGTATGGCAATAATTTGTTTATATTTATTTCTAGAGGTGATGAGAATGAAATATCGTATCAATATTATTGATGATGAAAAGAATTTAAATGATTTAGTAAGGGCCTATTTAGAAAAAGAAGGGTATATTGTTTATTCATTCTATACTTATGAGGAAGCTCTTTTACATAAAGATGATGATGTTCATTTATGGATTATTGATATTATGTTAGATAAAAATAGTGGCTTTGATTTATTAAATGAAATAAAGACAGTAAAACCTGATATGCCTATTGTTTTTATGAGTGCAAGAGATCAAGAATTTGATCGTATTATAGGTTTAGAAAAAGGTTGTGATGAATATATCACTAAGCCATTTAATATTAAAGAAGTTAT
>JAJQGQ010000076.1 GCA_021200395.1 Erysipelotrichaceae bacterium | reverse complement strand
AAGTGAACAAAATAAATAATTAAAAGTTCACTAAGGAGGATCATATTTTATTATGAGTAGAAAAAGCAAACATACAAAAGAAGAGAAATTGAAAATAGTAAGACAATATAATAATGGAGAAGGTTCTTACGAAAGTTTAGGTGATAGTATTGGCGTAGATCTTAATACAGTAAAGAAATGGGTTATACAATATAATGAACATGGCGAATCAGCACTTGATGATAAGCCAAGAAATAAAACATATACTAAAGAATTCAAACAAGCAGTTGTACAGGCATATCTTAATGGTGAAGGTTCTTATGTTGATTTGGCAGTAAAATATAATATTTCAAGTGAGACTACTATCTTTAATTGGGTAAAAGAGTATAATACTCCTGAAGGATTAAAGGATTATAATCTACAAGGAGAAGCACGCAATATGAAAAGTCGAAAAACAACCAAAGAAGAAAGAATAAAAATAGTAAAATACTGTATTGAGCATGATAAAGATTATGCAGGTACTGCTTTAGAATTTAATGTTCCATACCAAAATGTTTATAACTGGTTTAACAAATATGCCAAAGATGGTGAAGAAGGTCTTGATGATAATCGTGGTCATCATAAGAAAGATGAAGAACTCACTGATATGGAGTTACTGCAAAGAGAGCTTGAACGTACAAAAATAGAACTTGAAATGAGTCAATTGGAGGTACGACTATTAAAAAAAGTCAAATCGGTAGAAAGGAGGGATTGGAGCGAGAAAGCCGCTATGAATCAGAATATATCGCAATCAACGAAACAGCAGAAGAAATAAAAAATGCTGGCAAGAAGCCAAATATAAGTCTCATGTGCAAGTTGTTGGGAGTTAAACGTGGTAATTATTATAAATGGCTAAAACATAAGGATGATGAGCCATCATTTGACTGGAATCATTTGATTGAATTAGTAAAAACATATGATGAAAAATATGATCA
The DNA here is from genome assembly GCA_021200395.1 of Erysipelotrichaceae bacterium. Lineage (GTDB taxonomy): Bacteria > Bacillota_I > Bacilli_A > Erysipelotrichales > Coprobacillaceae > JAJQDJ01. Next base: position 2,806 of record JAJQGQ010000076.1, on the reverse strand, counting down.
TATATTGGGATATCGTTCAATGAGGGATCGTATTGAAAGAGATACAGGAGAATCATATACAGATAGTCGTATATATAAAGTAGTGAATTATCTTGGATTACAGAGCAAAACTCGTCAAAAAGGACATAGCTGTACCAAGAGGGCCAAAGATGCAAAACAGGCACCAAACAAGCTGAAAAGAGATTTTAATGCTTCATCACCAAATCAAAAGTGGGTAACAGACGTAAGTGAGATGAAATATGGCTTAAATTTTGAACACAAGCTATATATAAGTGCGATTCTTGATTTATATGATAGAACAGTAGTTGGATATGTGCTGGGTGACAGCAATAATAATCCATTAGTATTTGAAACATTTGATAGAGCATTAGAAGCTAATCCAGGAGCAAAACCATTATTTCATAGTGATGCAGGTTTTCAATATACAAGTCCAGCATTTATCAACAAATTAAAGAATGCAGGAGTATGTCAAGGATAGGCAAATGCATTGATAACGGTCCAATGGAAGGATTCTGGGGAATTCTAAAGAGTGAGATGTATTATGGAAAGCATTATAAAACAAGAGAGGAGCTAGTAGAAGCAATTGATAGCTGGATATATTATTATACATTCATAAGATTACAAAGAAGATTTGATGTACAAACACCTTATGAAGTAAGAAATGCAGCGATGGTTGCGCTAATGAATAATGAAGAACCAGTAGAATATAAGATACCAGAAAATAAAAGAATAGAAGCATACAAGAAGGAACATTACAGTCGTTATCAGGATAACCAATGTGCATAGTTAGATAATAATAAGATTATCAATAAATAAGAACTGTATTATTCCTAATAAGCGATATTAATCACACATCGTTATTGATAGGTTGATATCAAAGCATAACCGACAAGGGAAAATGGGACATCATTGCTCGAAAGCAACTATTTCCCAAGGGTTAACCCTTGGGAAATAGCAAATCATTTTAATTATTTAAATTGTCTACTTGACAAAATCACTTCAATCTTCATTCGTTTTTCTTGTAATATAGTCATCATTGACTTCTTTAGACCATAATGGATCAAAATGTCCATTTCTTGCATTTTCTACAAAAGTATCCATAGCTTTATAAGACATATCAACACCTTGAGCATCTTCATATAAATTAACAGTATGATCAATTTTAATACCTAATTTACTAGCTTCTTTTTGAGCATTAATTCTTGCTCCTAAAAATATAAATTCCCATCCTTGTTTTTGTTGTTTCTTAATAAGTTTATTAATTTGTTGATAAGTAAATTCATGACTAGCATTTTCATAACCATCGGTTGTTATAACAAATATGACATGATCTGTTTTGTTTTTCTTTTGTTTCTCTTTCATTTTTGTAATAGCAAAACCAACAGTATCTAATAAGGCAGTACATCCTCTTACATAATATTCTTCTTCAGTTAATTTTTTTACTTTTTCTAATGATTTATTTTGATATAATACATCTATCTTATCATCAAATAAAATAGTTGTAACAAAAGCATCACCATCTAACTTCTTTTGTTTTTTTATCATCTTATTAAATCCTTTAATCGTACTTTTTTCTAATCCACCCATAGAACCACTTCTATCTAAAATAAATACTAAATCACTTGTTTCATTCATTTTTGCTTCCTCCTTGTTTTGTTGTAAATAGTCTATCAAATATCTATAACTATTTGGTCGCAAAAAAAGCGACAATTATGTCGCTAGGAGTGGTAAATCATAAAAGAATAATGCTTCATTGATTTTAAATATATCGTATTCTTTATTTTCAATAAAATAACTAATAATATAATCATTCTTTTGACTATAAGATAATGAATAACCTGCAGTATCTAATAAATCGATGGTTTCATCTAAGTTAAGTTTTAAAGATATCGCAAATGAAAATACTGTAGATTTTTTAGGATGATAGTCTTTATTACTACGTATTTTAGAAAAGAGTTTTCTATCAATATTAGCTTTCTTATAGACTTCTACATCAGTTAAATGTCTTTCATCTATTAATCTTAATAACATTTCAGAAAATGTTTCATGTTGTTCTTGTATAAGTTCTTCTAATGTATTATATGAATCATCACTTTCTTCGAAAAAACAACTTTTTATGTTACTATCTTTTTCTTGTTTAGCTATAAGTGGTGAAACATTAATAGATTGATTTTCAAATAATCTATCACGTGTTTCTTCATAATAAGTATCAATATAATGTTCTATATTTTGATATAAATCTTCACTTAATTTAACAGCTTCTTTATCCAATAAAATAATATTAACTTCTAATTCATGATTATTTAGAAATGATGTAATTGTATTAATCGCAATATCTAAAGCTTCCTTCTTTGGATATCCATAAATACCTGCAGATATTAAAGGAAAAGATATAGAATGAATATGTTTTTTTATAGCTAATTCTAAAGAATTTGTATAAGCACTTTCTAGTAATTCTTTTTCATGGTGATTACCGTCTTGATATATAGGACCAACTGCATGAATAACATATTTGGCTTGTAAATGAAAACCAGGTGTTATAATTGCATCTCCAATTTTTATTGGAGAATATTTATCACAAGCTTTTTTCATTTGTTTAGCTCCAGCTTTTTCAAAGATAGTACCACAAACACCGCCACCTTGTTTTAAATTAACATTGGCAGCATTTACAATAGCTTCTGTATTCATTTCTGTAATATCAGCATGGATAAGTTTTAAAGGCATAAGTATCATCTCCATACATATTATATCAAGTTATGAATAAAAATAACATATTAAAAAGAAAGTATGATATAATCAATTTAAT
>JAJQGQ010000033.1 GCA_021200395.1 Erysipelotrichaceae bacterium | reverse complement strand
ATATAATACTAATTATCAATATCACAAAAATCATCGAATAGGCTTTGAGATGCATCTGGTTTATCAATATGAGTTTCAGACAGTAATTCTTTCCATTCATTTGAATAATATTTTTGAGCATACTCTTTATAATACTTTGCTGAATACTCTTGCATCTCACAAATGTAATGTGGAGTACCACCATCGCTACCACATTCACTATAAATCATAGCTATACAAGAATGACACAACCATTGATTCGGACATTTTGTACAACAGCTTTTATAACGCACATCAAAAGTTTCTTGTCGTAATTCATTCCATAATCCTGATAACTGTGCACCTTCAATAGGATGTGTAACTGATGCATACATACCACAATTAGAAATATTACCTTGCCAGTCAAGCCATAATGAGGAATAACCTGCACGGCATTGCATACGCATGCCTTCATATTCAGAAACTGATGGAAGCTGATTCAAAGGTATAAAGTTCATATATCTTCGTGTTTGACCTAAAAACCAATCTGGTTCTGATTGAAGATAATCAGCTTTAACACGGGCCATAGCAGCTTCTTTAGGTGATAAACGTTCATTTTGTCCAATGAGAGTTGCATCACGTCGAACAGGTGGAAACATATAACTAGCCACCTGTATAGGAGATTCAACCTTTTTAGCAAATGCCATCATCTTTTCAAGATCATTGACATTATATGGAGTCAAGCTTGTATTGAATTTTACAGGTATATGATAAGCCTTAAGCCAGTAAACAGCATTGCATACTTTTTTATATGCTTCACCGTTACCACAAAGAGCTTGATAGGTTTCTTCACTAGCACCATAAAGAGTAATATTGATTCTTACGGGCTTATGCTTACTTAACCATTCACATGTTTCTTTATCTATTAAAGTACCATTGCTATTAACACTTACCTGCATACCCATATCTAACATACCTGCCATGATCTCTCTAAATTCTGGATGTAAGAAAGGTTCTCCACCTGTTATCAAAGGATATAACATACCTAAATCACAACATTGCTGTGCCAATTCTAACCATTGTTCTTTATTCAAAAGGCCTCCCATTTGTTTGACTTCTGACATACTCTTACGTACATAACACATTTTACAACTCAAATTACATGTAGGTAGCAACTCAAACACACCAATGATAGGAATACCTTTTTGTCCTGCTTTTTTCCATAGTCGATCTCTAATACCTTCCATTTTATACAAATCCTTTCTCTTTTAACCACTGTTCTAGACAAATAACTGCTGTTTCATCTGGTGTACACCCAAAATAACAAACTGGTACATCTTCTAATAAATCTAATGCTAAATTCAAACCACGTTCACGAGCCACAGGACTCCAAACATCAATGACCATTTGTTCCATCAAAAGAGATGCCAATTTTATTGTCGATACATTAATCATTTCATTTGTTGAAGCTTGTTGTAATAATACAACAGCCCCTAAAGGAAGTATCTTTCCACTTCTTACTGGTGTAGAACCATCAACAGGATATCCAAAGCTATTCCATAAATGATTGTTTTTCCTTACTAATGTCCTATCATTACAAATAAGTTCTGCTCCCTTATATTCCTGCCATAAATGAGCTTGTGTTGTTTTTCCTGTATCAGAAGGTGCTGTAAACAATATACCTTTACCATTAACTTCTATTTGAGCTGCATGGAAAAAAATCACACCATAATATTGAAAGATTTCCCTCATTGGCAAATATCTAATCAATGTTGTCATTTCATTTAATGGATTGATAAAAGGCTCCTGATTAACATAACATGTTATTTCACTAAAATTTTTAGTATAGATTGTACTAGCAATATAGCCTTTTGGTCCACCCCATGTTTGACAATAAAACAAATCATTATCTTCATAATAATGTTGTTGCAGATCTTTTCCTAACATCAAAGTTGTAGCAATACAATCGTTATTCCATTCCCAAATAATGGGAATTGTTATATCTGGTTTATAATCATTCTTATCTAAAAATTTATCAAACATCTTACTCACTTTAATATTTCTTTTTGAAATAAATAGAAAATGTATTCCTCCTAAAGTCATTCTAATTTCCATTGATATCTCCTTTATTATTAAAAGACCGATAGTTTGAACACTTTCGGTCTTTTTTACTCGTATTTTTTTAATTAGGCAAACAGATTTTAAGATGTCCAGAATGCTCCTGAACCTGTAGTATAACAATCACAACATCCAGAATCATAGAAGTTAACATTAGATAAGTCATTTGGATTAGAACTGTTTCCATCTTCGACCTCTACATCTTCGAATTCATACATATCTTGATCCAAATTATAATAATCTGTACAAACTGTGGTTTGATGTTGATGTCCATTAAAATAAAAATCAGGTCCATTATCTACCACTACATTACAATTTGAAGCTATTGAAGTACTTAATTCATATTCTTCTACTTCTAGTTGAGGTGCCATATAATCTTTTTTCATTTTTCCACTCCCTTACCATTATTTATTGACTAGATTGTTATTCACTATCTTGTAATATATTTTGAGCTTTAAGCTGTTCCAAAAATATAGATACATCATGTTTTGCTGTTTCATCATCTACTTCATAAGTATCTAATAAAGCCTTAACAAGCATTTCTTCATTACAATCATTTTCTAACATATCCCACAAAAATTTACCACTTTCATTGAGGCTCATAATACCTTGAAAATCCATAGAAGCTTCTCCAGTTGGTATAACTACAGTTTCACCAGCAATGTCACGTAACTTAAAATCACTTCTTATTTTCAAAAGCAAGCCCCCTTTTATTAACATTGAAATGACTTTTGCAATGTCAATTTTCTCTACCTAAGTAAAACTATTTAAATTATATATATATATATATATTTACATCATACTAAAGTATGATTTTTTAGTATGTTTTCACATAAAAAGGAAGAGTGATAGTACTCTTCCTAATAATCATTATTCCTCTATAAGAATTTCATTATCTTTTAAAACTGTGATGAATTCTTCAATATCTTGTTTTGCTGTTTGTTCATCAATATCGTATTCATTACATACTGATATTATTATTTCATCAACAGTTTTATTGTTTTTGAGTTCATTATAGATAAGACATCCAACATCATTAATCGCAATCATACCACTTAGTTTCAATGCTGTTTCCCCTACTGGTACAAGGATATGATCACCAGCAATGTCTCTTAATATAAAATTATCATTGATTTTCATTGTACTCTCCTTTACTCATATATACGTACCATCATAACAACACCATATTCAGTGTCATAATGACTAGGTTGAACAGTTTGACTACTATTGGCTTTGAGATCTGTTATTTTAACTGTATAAGCAATACCACCAACGTATTCGCCTGTATCTAATTGATTCTTATAGAATAGACGTAGTTCACTAATATCACTGTTTGTTTTATTCATTATTGTAATAGATCCATTGTCTTCTTTAATACTGACTTGATCTTTACATAAATCCATAGAAGATAGTGTCGCTATTTCACTACCACCATAAGACAACTTAGCATCTTCATCACATGTTTGTTTATTAGCTTCCATGACGATGGCTGTGCCATCATTAGGTAGTAATGAGACATTGAATGTCAATGTTTCATCATCTGCTTGTAAGGTAATAATAGCATATTCAATATCTTTACCACTGACATTAGTGACTTGTAAGACAGCAACGTTATCAATGGCATCTTCACTACCATCTTCAATGTAATAACCACTATAAAGATATAATCCTTCTAATTGTAAACCATCAATAGATGATGTATAAGGAAAGAAACTTGAAGATGATGATATAGAACTACTTGAAGTGGCATTGTTTGATTCACTATCACTACTATCATTACTTTTTGATGTAGTAGATTCATCATCTTCAGTATTATCTTCATCAACAACATCTGATGATGTATTAGTATCATCATTAGATGCATCATTACTAGGTTGTGAGTAGGCTACAGCTGCTACAACAACTACTAATACAATAATTACTATAAGTATGATTTTCCAATGATTCTTGATTTTATCCATCATCATCCATCTCCTTTCAATTTATCAACAAATTCCTTGACGTATTTTGGATAGGCTTTAGCCAGCTCACAACGATATTTAGGTACAGTATGATAATTACCTGATTCAGTATAAACCATGGCTGCACATGCATGGCATTGTTTCTTTTGGCTACAGTTAGCACATTCCACTGGTAAACGTATTTGTGAAGCTGTATCAATAGCTTGTTGCCAAGCTTCATCAAAACCTGTTTCAAAAACATTTGGGGGTTTGTCCACAGGCATCATACCACAAGCTAATAGCTTACCTTCCCAAGTCACCCAGAAACTGCATTTACCTGCACGACAGTGCATCCCTTCTCCTTCAATGACTTGACAATCACTATCTTGATCTGCTAATAAACCATTATATTCATTGTCTTCGTAATGCTCTAAAAAGCGTTCTTTGCCATTAGATAGGTATTCTATTAAAGCACTATAATAAGCCGCTTCATCGCTTGTAAAACGTTCATTTTGACCTATCATTGTTTCATCTCTTCTAAGTGGCGGAAACATATAGCTTGTGGCTTGAACAATGAGTTCTTCTTTTTCACAAAAATCAAATATAGCTTCTAAATCATCTTTATTAAAAGGTGTGACACTACAATTGATTTTAATAGGTATACCTGCTTCTTTTAATAAATGAATAGCATGTGTGACTTGCGTAAATCCATGAGGATTACGACATAGTCTTTCATAGGTTTCATCACTTGCTCCATATAAGGTAATATTCATTCTCACAGGTGGAACATCTTTCAACCATGCGACTGTTTCTTCGTTGATAAGTGTCGCATTGGTATTAATAGATATTAATAAACCAAGCTGATGTAAACTTTCCATCACATATCGAAAATTAGGATAAAAGAAAGGTTCTCCTCCTGTTAAAAGTAAATAAAGCATACCCTTTTCTTTAGCTATTTTCCCTAATTCTATCCATTCCTCAGCTTTACGCAATGGACGAATCGCTTCTTGGTCTTTCTTTGACATACGAACATAGCACATACGACAATTCATATTACATAGTGGTGTTAGTTCAAATGTTCCACTTAATGGATTATGTAAAACTGATGCTTTGCGATGCAAATATTCAGTTAAAGGTGCTTCTACATATTTTGCTTTCAATCATATCCCTCCCAAACATTTCTTAACAGTTTCGACAGCTCCCTTATCAGGTAAACAACGTAATTTATATATTGGTATTGTTGTAACAAGATCTTCTATTAATGGTAATATCTTTTCTACATATCTTCTATCCCATGTATGAATGGTGATTTGTGGATATATAAGCATCATTGCTTCTCTTGGTGATAGTTTTCTTATTTCATTAATGGGAGCTTGTTCCAACATAATGATAGCTTTGATAGGAGCACTTTCATTACGATATATCTTTGATGAACCGGCATATGGTAATCCATAGGCACACCATTGATCATAATTCTTTTTGAGCCCTGCTCTATCACCATTGAGTATTTCAGCATTTTCATATTTGACCCATAGATCAGCCTGTGTTGATTTACCTACACCACTAGATGCTGAAAACAGAATGCCCATATCCTTATAACGTATAAAAGATGAATGTAATAATAAAAATTGAAAATTCAATAATACTGTTTCTATACTCATCATATTACATATACTCATAGAATAGTTCAAACGAAATTCATTACCCTTAATATAATAACAATATAACATCTTAAGATTATTATTTTGATATTCTACATAAGCATAAGGAGGCTTATTAGGTTCTGGTCTATAATAAACCCTGTAGCCATTATCATCCTCTATATAACAATGATTACTTTCTTCATGTCCACTTATATTATCATCTATTGAATCTATTTCTATATATTTAAAGCATATATCATAATCATCAATAAATCCTTCTTTTAAAAATTCTTTCGATGACTCCTGAATACTAATACTAAAAGGCAAATCCAATAAGATTCTTATTCCAGCAATTTCATAATAATAACTCACACATATCCTCCACAAAAAAGGACGAGCAGACTTTAGCGCTGCCCGCCCTATAATACATTTTATTTTATTGAATCAATTATGAACTGAAAATAGTTTGTCCTGGAGATGGGTTATTATAACACATACCATCTGGTGCACCATCATCATTTTCTACTATATCATTACATCCATTAGATGCAGAACCCCAAAGAACTATATTTCCACCGATTGACCATCCACATGTGTCTTTACTCCAATGACTTGGCGTTCCTAGACTATTTCCACCACCAGTAACTCCACAACTTTCAGCAATTGTTTGATTTAATTCAAATGATTCATAAATTAATCCTGGTTTTTCATATTTTTTCTTCATATCATCATCTCCATGAGCTAAACCAATTACGAATTGAATTGATAATACCACCAAATACAGATTGTGATTCATTTGTAGTAGTATCCTCAACTTCTTCGTTATCTTCAGTATCATCCACTTCTGGATTTTCAATTACAATATCGTCTTCTGTTATTTCAGTATCTGAGTATTCATCATCAACATAATCAACAGTTGTTAGTGAGTTAAATGTATTTGCATATGCTAATATATCATTTACATCATCAGCACTTAATAAAACAATTGCTGAATTTGTACCTGAATCTGTAGATGAAGTTGAATCTTCATAAATAGTAGTTGCCGTTGTACGTAATTTAGTAACTGACAATAAGTTATCAGTTGTATTTTCAATCATTATATATAATTTACCAAATACGGTTTCATAAGGTGTGATTTCATAATAAAGATCAGATGCTCCACTTATTGTTAATGTCTTCATTTCAGAAGTTCCATCAGTAACTTTAGCTGTTGTAGCACCATTAAGAGCCTTCAATCCAATATAATAATGAACATCTGTACCATAATCAGCGTCTACTTTAAAAGCTATAGATTGACCTTTTTTAAGATAAACTTCATTCTTAGGACCTAAATCTACATATGTGCCGACAATCGATGTAGAATTATTTGTCTCTCCATCGCCATTATATGTATTTTTATCAATAAATACAACAGCACGCGTACCATCATAATCAGCAGTAAAAGTTTCGTCAGTAAGAAGAAGATCTCGTACTTCTGTAAATACAGCATTTAATTCATTATCACCAGCATATGCTTCATATGCATCACCATCTTCTTCTGTAACAGTGCCTAATGGATTATAAACACGGATGCCATCAAGATAATAAGTACTACGACCTTCAGCTTGAGATGTAACAGTTAAAGTGACTGTATAAGTTCCATATTTTAAATCTTCAAAAGAAACAGTAGGAATTTGATAATAACCTGTTTCATTATTTGATACAGCTAAATTATCAACGATAAGTCTCTTTGTTACAGAAGTTCCATATTCAGTATTTCCAGTTAATTTAGCATAAACTGTTCCAGTACTCATAGTTGTTCTACTATAAATATCAACACCTGTACCAGTAAATGTAAATGTAGCTGTTGCACCATCAGTACTAGAAGTATGTGCAGTACCATCACTATATGTTGCATCATCACTTAAGCTAGTTTCCCAACCATAAACACCACTATTAGCAATTGCATCATTGGATAATGCTGATCCATCTGTTGTCCAATCATTACCACTATATACAATACCAACTTTATTTGTAGATTCTGAAGAATCACTTGTAGTTGTAATAAAATCATCTTCATAGTAAACGTTATTTGCAGGTATTACGCTAACTTTACTCCATAAGTTTGCTGTATCATTATCACCTTCAGCGACACGAGCATTTGTATTGGTTGTATAGCTCATAAATTCTTCATTAGTAGTTTGACCAAATACATAGAAACTATCATACCCATTCCATTGCATTGTTTTAGGTCTATATACTACACTTACTTTTGAATCATAGCTATCATTTAAAACATAACCATAATTTAGAGTTAATTCATTGTCATTATCACTTACATCCTCGAATTTTGTAGCAATAGCTGTTATTGAAGCATCTTGATCTAATGCATCACCTTCATCAAGGTTAGTGTCACATAAATCTGTATCTTTAGCATAATCTATAACATATAATTTCTTTGTTATAATAGTTTGTGGTTGTTTAAATGTAGCTGTTGCTTCAGTAGCATCTGCAGTTGCATAAATACCTGAAGTAGCAGCATTTGTATTTACTGCTTCTCCTGTTGTAACACTTTCAGTAGGTAATACACCTTTGATTGTTACACAAATCTTTTCACCTTGATGTCCACTACTAATATACTTATCAGCATAGTTGAATCCAATAACAGAAACCGTGTTGCTCTCTATGTCCTTTGTGACTGTGCAAGCATTAGAGGTAGTAGTTGCTTGATCCATATCAAAAGTGATATTTCCATCCGAATCAGCTGTTCCAGAATATGTCGCAACCGTGACCTCAGAATCACTAGTCAGAGTAAATCCATCACCCATAATATCTTTCATTACTGAATTTGCAGCCAATGTAACGAAAGTAGATGAACTCGTGGCATCAGTGGTGATAGTACTAAAAACATTATTCAGTTCTGTTGCATTAGACGCAGTCATATAATATTTCGTATCTGCTTTAGTTCCCGCAGCTGTCATTGATGTTGCATTTGGATAATTTGATGAAATATAATTCATGAAATTTGTAACATTATCGCTCTGTGTAGAAGTATATAATCCAATAGAATAAACAGTAGCATTATATGTATTTTTAGCTGTATTAGCTTTAGATATAGTAGAATTAGCATTATCAGTAGAGAAATTACTGCTATTTTGACCAGGCTGGCCATCAGTAAATACTACTACTATACGTTGGCGATTTGATCCTTCTTCTATAGGATTATTATAAAATACTTGATTAGCCATTTCCAAACCATATTGTGTACGAGTTGTACCACTTGCAGCAAAATTACTAATTGCTTCAGTAATAGAGGAAGCAACACTTCCATTATCATTAACAGAAACTAAAGCTTTTTTATAATCATCAGATGTTAATTGAGTATTTGTATTGCTTGAACTTGAACCATAATTTGTTAATGAGCCATTAATAAATAAACCAGTATTTACCCAGTATGAACTAGAGCTACCACTACTTATTGAATATTTGCTACTAGATCCACTAGTTCCATCACTATTATTAGATGCAAATCCAACTATTGCTATTCTATGATCAACACTATATTTTTCAGCATTATCCTGAATTGTTCCAACAAAGTTTGTAACCGCTGTTTGTAATGCAACAAGTTTAGTTGTTGAAGTTGTAGTCGTTGTAACAGAATAAAGTACACCTGTCCAAATAGTTTCAGTTTGACTATTAACACCATCCGGTTTTATTGTTGTTACTGTTGTTCCACTAAGATAATATGTGACATTATTATTATCAGTGTAGTACAAATAACATTTTGGATCGTTTAATATGCCATATCCACCATCGTTTTTTCTTGATACTTTATAATAATTACCATCTTCTGCTAAATAATAATAACTTTTAGAGCCATAACTACTATAAGTATAACTTTGTTCTTGCAAAGCTTCATATGAAGTAGAAGTACTAGAAATTGTATCAGTCATTGATCCAGACTGGTCAACTACTAAAACAATATCTAAAGGTACGCTTGAAGTTGTTGTAGTGGTAGTTGTTGTACCAGTTGCATAAGCTTCAAGATCGATTGTGTATGTTCCATCGTCTTCTAGAGTTGCAGTTTTGGTAAGTTCGATACCACTGGTAGTTGTTTCAGGGGTGTCAACATCACCTTCAGCATAAACAACATTGGATGATATGCCAGTTGATAATAAACCAACAACCATTGCAATTGCTAGAAAAGAAGAACATAGTTTTAATAAAATTTTTCTAATCATTTGTTTTCTCCTTCGTAGTTACCTTTAATTGATTTAAAGGTAATTCCTCCTTTCCCTAAATTAGTTGACATAAGACTATGTTGATAGAGATATAAATCAACTATTCATAAGAAATGATATCACTTAGAGGTGATATTTTTATCCTCCTAAAGTACGATTTTAGGTATTTAAAAAGGAAGAGAGTTCTTCCTAGTTAATGATGTTGTTTTCTTTCGCAATTCTAATGGCTTGTGAACGGTTTTTAACACCAAGCTTGCTGTAGATGTTAGAAACATGGGTTTTAACCGTAGACAGAGATATAACTAATTCTTCTGATATGTCTTTATTGGTATATCCTTTGATGATACATTTAAGAACTTCTTTTTCTTTGATTGTGAGATCATAGTTATTGCTTTGTTCATGAGGATAAAGTTTAATGAGTTTTTTTTGATGTATCGATAATGTCATCAATATAATCCTGATAGGATTTATTAACAATGTTATTATCATACATTACATCCGATGTATCATTAAGCATCTCCTGATACATTGTTAAAACTTCCAAACCATATTGATCATAAGTAATATAAGGAAAAATCAGTTTGTACCCCCCCCCGAGCGAAAAACTGGAGGTTGCTTTTAGTAACGATTTATCTTTATCATTTAAAGCATATAAACAACAAGCTTCAGCAAACAAACATTCACTTAAATCGATAACACGATTTCTTCGTGAAATATAATTTTCTAGCTTATTAAAATATAAGAAAGCTTTATCATAGTGTTCACTCATATAATAGTATCTAGCTTGTAAATAGATATGGAAATGACTTTCGTAAGTCGTATTGTCTTCAGTTCTATTATCACGATACCAGTTATAGACTTGTTCATGATTTTGGAGTAAACAATCAATATAAATCGTATAATATTCCATAAACTTAGATAACTGATAATTACTACGATCATCTATGATATGTGATGCATATTGTTGATAATAGTCTAAGGCATTGACTTTAAGACCTGCACAATAGTAGATCTTAAAATATAGTGTAGCAATGACCATATACAAATCTATCGGTAGATTTGTATGAGACATCGCATATTCATCTAATGCTTCTAAAGATTTTCTATATTGGCCTGTATAAAAGTCATATTCTATTTCACCTAAATCATAATAGAGCATCTCATCATCATTAAGCTTTTGCTTAATGAGTTCATAGTGTGATGGATTGGTATATTTGAGTTTATAGCTATAACAAAGATCTTTTAAGCCACCAATGACTGATGCTGTATTACCTGTAATAGTATATAGTCTTATATCTTTATTCTTTAATGGTAAATAAGTATGATAGTCCATAGTTTCATTACGATAAGTGAGATTATAATAGTATTGAGGATCATCTTTAAATTGATTTAAGATATGATTATATAATGATTCATAATTCATATACAGAGCGTATAGTCCTTTAAGATAAAGGACTTCTTTATCAGTATGATTTGTGAGTTTATCAACTACTTTTTTATATTGAGATATATTACATATAGATTCCATATCAAAGACATTTTCCTTAACATAAGATAATAACTTTTCATCATCTGAATGATAGTAACAATATAATATATCTACCTTATCATTATGTTCTAGATAATAAGGAAGACAAAGTTGTAAAATATCTTTTTTAAGATGATCATATTTTCTTTGATAATAATAAGATAATACAGGTATTGTATATATTTTATGATGATCGTTATATAATAATGAATTAAGATAAAGATAAAATAAATCTTCCTCTAAGTTATCAAAATCTAAGCTTTCTAATAATTCTAAAGTTGTATAACTAGCAAAAGATACAATTTGTAGTATTTTATGCATGGATTCAGATAATGATAAATGATCAAAGAAATCGTTGATGACATGATTATCTATATCATTTGTAGAATGATATAGATAATAATTGACTAACACTGGCCATCCAAGAGTCAGTTGATAGATTTTATGGGGATTGATCTTTTTACGAACATAGTTTTTTTGAATTTGAATAATTTCGTTACGTTCATAAAATAATGAACAATCTTCAACAAGAAACAACTTATGATAAAGTAAGAAGTCACGTAATATTTCAGGAACACATTGTCTAGATGCGATGATGATGTCTAGATGATTAGGACGGTATTCAATGAATGTTTTAAGCGTCTCAAGGACTTGCAGATTGTCAATGACTTCAAATTGATCCAACACAAATAGATAAGGTTTATCTATTTGGTTGGGATCTATTGAAGCCATTTGGAAAGCCAAAGACATATGTTCATTAAAGGTATCGATATTATTATCATCTTGGTCAAGATGATAATAAACATAACGATTCTTATAGAATTCTAATACTAGAGAATATAAAGTATATGTCTTGGAACACCCTGCAAGGCCTTGTAAGTATAAACAATGATTTTTTGTTAGGAGATCATGGAGATGTTCATTGATCTTGCCACGACGCATGAGTTTGATATCGGTTGGTATACGATATTTGTTTTCATACATTTTCTAACACCTGGTACTTATTTAGAAGGTCTAAATAAGATTTGACATCTCTTCTTGCAGTTGTTTCATCAACATCATATATTTCTATAACTTTATCAACGATATGTTCAAATGTTGTATCTTGGATAAGTTGATGCCATAATAAGGCACCAAATTTGTCAATAGACATAAGGCCCTGATACGTAATAGCATCAAAGCCTGTTGGTATGATGATGAATTCATCACCAATTTTTCTTAAAACTAGATTTTCCCTTATTTTCATGATATTTTTTCTCCCATTTTGTTTTATATTTCAATAATCAATTCATTGGTTAAAGCATCGTCAATGAATTGTTGAACATCTTGTTCAACATCATTGTCTTTAACATTGAATTCACTTTTGATTTTTGCAACGATTTCGTCAATAGTAACAGGATTAGCTAAAGCATCCCAAATAAATTGACTTGTTTCATTTAAATAGATCATACCATTGAGGTCTTGTACTCTTTCCCCTACTGGAACTAATAATAGTTCCCCTGCTATTTTTCTAGCGACAAAACCATCTTTTGCTTGATATTTTTTAGCCATTTTTAGTCCTCCTTGATAATTTTGTATTTTTTTAGCAAGGCAATACGTTGTCTCCCTATTTCAACGACTGCTGTGCCTGATTTTTCTTTTTTATTAAATAGATAAGATAATATTCTATGGATATATCCAATAGGTAATAGGATTGGATATTTTTTGGTATAAGCATAGGTTGATTTGATATAGTTGGTATCAGGAAATAGTGATTTCATGATACTTTTGAAAGTAGAAGTGTTGTTAGAACCTATGGCTTCTAGTGTCATATTGGAGCTATGTTTACGCTCTGAGGTTGAAGCACCAAAGATACCACTTTGCATCAAATCCACAAGTAAATCGTAAGAATCAATGTTATCATTGTGGATATGATAATGGGCCTTATCTTCATCAAAACCAAGATACGTTCTACCAATATCCAATAGATTACTCCAAAAACAATCGAGTGAATATTGATCCATAAAAGCATCAACATCTGTATAATTGATGTATTCACCATAAGTATGCATAAACATAACCATATCACATACTTGTCTTAGACCAAAACCTCCATGAACAAAGTGTTTGTAGCTATGAGCTAGTAAGTAGATAAGATGCTCAGTATGATTGAATGTATAGAATGTTTGTTTTTGGATGGTGAGTGTTATTTTTTTCTCAAAGACATCTTGGAAATAGTCATTAAGAAAAGCATATGGTGATTCCTTAGAAAAGAGTGATGTATGTATTTCTAAGTAAAGGTTTAAAGTTTGATGACGATAGCCAATTTCATCCTTAACATCATCATAGTCCCCTTCTCTGTTAAAGCCTTGACTTATAAGATAGTCATCCATACGTTTTTGATTTTTCTTTTCTATTAATAAATCTTCGTCTCCTGATATTCTTAAATCAGGATTTGGATAAATGTTACGACAAACAATACCTTTGAATACTAGTGGTATGAAGTTATTATTCAACATATCTTGATAGAGTTTGATAAAGTTATCGGTTCTGATAATTTGTATCACTGTTTGTTGAGATATGTTTGATTTCCATAGAGCTTGTATTTGTGTAGGTATGTACATGTATATTTTGTCATAGATAAGTGGCGCAATATGATGAATTTGGGCGAGATTAAGGATGTTGAAGGCTTCTTCAGGTGTGAGTTCTAATGAATCAACAGATTCATTATGAATCGCACATCTAAGCACTTCTAGCAAGATTGTTTCTTCTTTATTCATCTTTAAGATCCTCTACTAAGTTATTGATTTCATTTCTTTGTAGTTCAGTGATATGTCCCTCTTTAACACGATAGATACGTTGACACATAGATAAAACACTTGGTCTATGGGTTGAAACAATACATGTTTTATTTGGTCTTTGTTTGATAATGTTATGAAGGACTTCTTTTTCTAGATCGGTATCTAAAGCACTTGTTGCTTCATCCAATAACAATACTGGTGCATCTCTTAAGACGGCACGGGCTATCGCAATTCTTTGGGCTTGCCCTTCACTAAAGCCTTTACCTTTTTCACCTATTTTTTCATCAATACCATTTTCCAGCTTTTCGACAAATGGCCAAGCACAAGCAATTTTCAAAGCTTCGATAATTTCTTCATCGGTTGCATCTTCTTTGACCATTCTTAAATTATCAGCGACGCTACCAGCAATAATGGTATTGCCTTGAGGAACATAAGAAAACAATTGTCTTAGATCCGCATTCATATCAAATGGTTTTCCATCCTTGTTGTAAAGAACAGTTTTTCCTTCTTGGGGATGCACTAAGCCTAACATAATTCTAAGCATCGTGGTTTTACCTTCGCCACTCGGTCCTACAACAGCCACAATTTCATTAGGTTTGGCAATGAAGTTACTTTCTTCAATGACCTTATTTGTACCATCATAAGCAAAATTAACATCTTTGAGTTCGACAGTAATGCCATCGTATGCTTCTTTCATAATTTCCTTAAGTGATTCAGGATCATGGACTTCTTTTGGTAAATCAACCAATTCTTTAATACGATGGGCAGATACTGAACTATTCAACATGCCTGGTATGACAGATACCAAGGAATTAAAGTTAGATGACAATGTTGATCTTTGATTTAAGAATAAAGTCATTGTTCCATAAGTAATACTACCTGTCCATAATCTGAATAAACAATATCCAAAAGCAACCAAACCAACACCTGTAGAAATAATAGATGTTAAGATATTGGTTTTAATGGAAAACATGTTGTAGTCTAAATTATATTTTTTATATTTCTCTTGCCACTTTCTTAGTTCTTTACTATAGTGACTCGTAATACCAAAGCTTTTAATAGAATCAAAGTTATAGAATGTTTCTATTTCAAATGACATCATTTTACTATTCATTTCCATGACTTTTTTACGATATTCACTCATCCTACGCATCACATAACGACTCATCAATAATAAGAAAGGTGCACTTAAAAAAGCAATAAAAGCCATAGTAACATCATAATATAAGATAACCACAAATGATGTTATCAATGAGTAAATATCAATAATCACTGTTGGTATCCAACTCACAGCATTACTCGCAATCGTACTCACATCACTATTAAATCTATTTAATAAATCACCATATTGATACTTATTGATATCAAGCCATTCCGCATCGATGATCTTATCAAAGATGCTCGCTTGAATATCATTATTGACATAAATACTGATTTTCGTTGATAAACGACTGACAACACTAGAAAAAGTTAGACTAAAAACGGTACTTCCTATCATGGCAACAATCAATATGCCTAAGGAACCTGTATCTCTATTAACAATGATATCAATTAAGTATTTACTAACAACACTAGATATTGTTCCTAAAGTACTACTAAATAAACCTAATATAAGATAAAATAGAATCGTTCTTCTATATTTTCTACTAAATGTAAATATCCATTGCCAATCTTCAATAAAAGTAGAAAATGTACCATCATCTATTTTATCTAATATTGTTTGTACAAATTGTGATTTTAATATCTTATTTAATCCCGTATATTCCTGCTTATCATTCATGATATAAACCCTTTCTTACATATCCCATATATTTTCATAATCATCATTCTTAATGGTACGATACGAATCCAAACTTTCGCAAAAAACTCCCACCAAAAATCACCTGGTTCTATCCATTTTCCTTTTCTATTGACTTTGGTAATAATCGCAAATATTTGATTTCTTCTAATTGGTCCTTCAATTATATTTTGATTATCACCTGTTATATAATAACCATCTTTCTTTACCTTATAGATACGATGACATACATATTGGCCATTATCTCTTTGATAAAAAACAATGTCTCCTTTTTTTAAATCTTGATCTGGTTTTTTAAAACAAATACTATCACGATGATGGATAATAAATGGACTCATACTATTTCCTGAAATGACCATACGGACTTCATGTCCATCTTCAGTTAGTTCTCTTAGGGTTGTTACATATTCCATTGTATCAACTGTTTTTATTTCCAAAATAAGACTTCCTTTCAATCCATATCCACTACCACAACTTCAGGATCATTATTGAATCGAGGAATCCATTCATTTGATCCTAATCCTGTAGATAACACAACAACCTTACTACCATCATCACTTTCAAATAATCCTTGTAACTTTCCTGGAAAAAAGCCAAAATCTGGGGCATAGAAACCACCAATAAAAGGAATGATTATCTGTCCACCATGGACATGACCAGAAAATATACAATCAATATCCCATTCCTCTAAACTATCGCCTTGAATCCAGCATACAGGCATATGACACAACAAGATGGTATATGCTGAGGTATCTTGAAACGCCGATAAAAAAGCACATTCATCTTCATCAGCTTCATTTGTTTCTAAATATTTCTCTGCTAAACAATAACCATAAATACCACCAATTCTTATATTTTGATCATTGATTGTTAAATCAACATATTCTCTTTCTAAGACAATCCCACCAGCTTCTTCATATAAGTCTTTTATATCTATCCCATAGTTTTCTTCATATTCTATTTCATGGTTTCCATAAGATATATAGACATCACATATTTGTGATAATTGCTTGATTAATGTTGTCGCAATGGTCGTATCTTCATTATTAGAATTGATAAGATCACCAGTGATGAATATCATATCAGGATGTTCGTTTTCAATGGTATTGACTAAGTCATTGTTGTTTTCACCAAATTCACTATTGTGCAAATCCGTGATTTGCACAATACGTAAAAATAACTGATTATTTATTTGATAATGTGACGTAATCAAATGATATTTAGAGTTATCATATTCTTTATATATACACATCATTAATAAAACTAAGATAAGAAAAATAGCTAACATTTTATGTTTCTGCATTTCTTTCACCACCTATTATTAACGACGCCTCGATTATATCATATTTCAGTTCAAATGTCAGTCATAAAAATCGTGAATTTAGTGCTTATAATGTACGTTTTTTCAATTTTTTCATCGCATCTTTTAAAAGTCTGTGAAATGTTTCTGAAAGCATTTATTTTTCACTTAAAATATCGTCATTTATGTTATAAAAAGACGACTATTTTTAAATAAGTCGTCTTTTTAACATTTAAAGAAATGATAACTTGAGTTACCAAATTTTTATGTATTCATACATTTTCTAAAATATGATATTTTTTAAAAAGTTCTATATAAACTAGAACATCTCTTCTTGCAGTTCTTTCATCAAGATCAAATAAAAACATAGCTTTTTCAATGATTCGCTCAACAGGTGTATTGTAAGAAATCTGTTTCCATAAAAATACACCAAACATATCGATAGACATAAAGCCTGGATAACTAAAAGAGTCATTCCTCATAGGTAAGATGATAAATTCATTTTCAATTTTTTCTAAAGACAAATTTTCCCTTAATTTCATCATATTTTCTCTCCCATTTTGTTTTATATTTGTGAAATATCAAGTCTTCTTAATCCAAATGCCTGCTTTAACTTTCTTTGACAAAAATTCAATATTCAATAAAGCATACATATCTTTTGTATTAACTGAAATAATATGTTGTTGAAGATTAAGTAATGGTCCCTTTGTAACAATGGTATGACCATTAGCTTTATAACCCTCAGACATTTGTAAGATATATTGATCGTTAAGGAGTTGGTTTAACAAACTCATTTCAGCATTGGTTAATGCTGAAACATCTTCTTTTTTAAGTTCTCTAATAACACCATCCTTATCTTCATTCATTAAATTCAACATGGAATCAAATTCTATTTGATTCAAATTTGTTTTAATGAATAAATAATTAGGATACATGTCTTTTAAAACAACTTGATTTATCGAACGTATGTATTTTTCATACTTAGGTATGAAAGCTTCAAATTGTTTATATTGATTGAATTTGTAACAAATTCTTTCAATTTTTATTGATTGACAATATAAGATATATATATTATTAGACTCCATAAAGTCGATCTTCTCCCTTTTTTACTTATGTCGTAGTTTTGTATGTTCTACGACTTTAAGCATAACATAATTCCTATAATTTGTAAAAGAAAATCAAGAAAAGGAACTTAAAATGATATGATTCTCTTAAGACAAACGAAAACAACGATATAAAAAAGTATCGCTTACAATATCTCCATAAATACATTATTATTAACAGTAACATCAATTTCAGCTACTCTATTAATGATTTGTATTAATGTTTCTCTAGGTGAAACATCTTTACTTATTTCTTCATCTTTAATGATTTCGAATTTTTGATTTAAAAACAATTGATAATAAGCTTTCGCAAAATATGTTTGATTATCTTCAAAAACTTGTTCATGAAATTCGAAATCATAAGTAGAAATAGTTAACATTTTTGTCTTAAAAGCTATAATAAAGCTTGTCACTTTTGGTGTTTCATAACAAAATTTGTATTCATAATATGCATTTTTCAAACTACGTTTAAAATAGAATCTAAAGTAAAAATCATCATATATGATCTTACTTCCATACAAATATTCAAATTGTTCAAACGTTTTATTAAATACAAAGTAACAACCCGAATAACCAATAATACAACTATTACCATACTTTTTTAGTTTACTTAAATCTTCAAATTCACGAAAATATAGATCATCTTCGTCTCTACCATCACAAGCTAGATATACATGATGATCCTTATAACACGCAACTGTTATAGACATTTTTATCCTCTCCCCTTTGCATCATGGACAACCGATAATCTTTAACATTAGTCTCCCACAACTTCATTTGTCCATAATCATCCATTTGTCTTTTTATTCTACTAATTTCGACATTTTTCAATAATTCCTATTTCGTATTAATAATTCTACACGTTCTTTATTATGAATAGTACACCTCCCATAAATCTGATACATCTAAATTATATGTGCAATTATTTGTAGGTGAATTATATCATATTTCATCTAAAATATCAGTTAGAAAAAATAGAATTTTGTCGATATAATCGAATATTTTTGTCACATAATTATCAATGATGTGAAATATTGTATCACATTAATAAGATATTGCGATAATGATTATGTCTTAATGTCACTGTTTATTTAAGATTTCTTCTATAAATTATAGCTTTAGCAAATTATTTATTGTATACTATTAGCAAATGAACACTGATAATATGTATTGAATCTTAATAATGTAACGTATTAACTATAGAAAGAAGTGATAAGGATGTTAGTATATGGTGATACATTAAAGTATTCACCAATGTATATTGGTTATATCATTCTAAAAGAATTTCAAAGAAAGAAATCAGATAAAATATCGTTAATGGATATTACTAAAGCATTAAGAGATGCTAATATGAATAGTCATAGACAATTTATATTAGGTCTTTCGTTTTTATTTTTTGTTGGTATTATAGATTTTAAAGAGGATTATATTTGGGTTATAAGCTAAAGCTTTTATTATCAAAATAACCTCGGTTGTTAAACCGAGGTTATCAATTTCAAAGAATCTTTTCATAATTCTTCATTCCATAAAGGACACGAACAACTTGTATTTCATTATTTTGTTCAACTGGACGATAAAAAATAATATAATTTTTTACAATGAGCTTGCGTAGTGTTTTATCTTTAATCAGTTTACTTCTCACAAGTGGACACATTAGAGGATTTAGACACACAAGATCTAATGCCTCATCAATTGCATCAATTAATTCAATTGCAGCACTAGGATTACAAAGTTCATCAGAAATATATCTAAAGATATCCTCTAAGTCTGACTGTGCACGTGGATATATATTAATAGAATATTTATTATCTTCCATATTTCTCCTTCATCGAAGCAAAGAAAGTATGTCCTTCAACTGGTTCCGCACCCGCATCAATTTCATCTAAAGCAATATTAACAAGCGCAGCTGCCTGTGCTTCTGCAATTGTTTTTTCATAAAGTGAAACGCTCATAAGAACCATTTCTCCATATCCATTTTTCGTAACAATGATTGGGACATCGCTTTCTTGACAAGTTTTAGTAATTTGTGCTGTGTTTTTGAGCTCATTGATTGGTACTACTTTTGGCAAGGATTGCAACATAGTTATACACCTCCATAATTCTGTCTTAATTATA
>JAJQGQ010000126.1 GCA_021200395.1 Erysipelotrichaceae bacterium | reverse complement strand
AAATTATTTTGCATTCATTAAAAAGCTACTATATATTTTGGTGGGAATTTAGGTTATAGTGATTGTTTTTCTTTCTATCAATTTTTCTGTTGGTATTATCTTGGACATCATATTACAAAAATCATCAACTGCTACATCACTACTAATCGGTGGAAAAGCATTATCATAGTGATCTAATAATACTCTTTTAGGTTTTAGTATAATAACTATTTTTTGATTGTGAGCATCAATATCACTTTGACCTTGATGTGGTAATATTAAGTCATCCGCATTAATAGGATAATCAACATAATCATCTAAATCCGCACTACCCATTAATTGTATACGTTTACCGTAATATGATTTAACTATTGTATTGCTGAATTTTAAGATATCGTTTGGTTTTATAAGATACAACTTATCCTTAGAAAACCCTTGTGATTGCAATGTATGATATGGTGTTTTTGTTAGATATATCTGACAATTTAAACCATGATATAGTTCATTGATACTTGATAAATGATCAAGATGGCCATGATTAATCAATATATGTTTTTGATTTTGAAATATATTTTGTCGTTCCTGTTTAACTTCTGGTGATTCATAATTTTTAGGTAAATATTTCATATAAGGATCAAATAATAATGAAGTATCACTTGTTTCAATGAGAATTGAGGCTGTCCCATACCATGTGACTTTCATAAGGATTACACATCCTTTTGTGTTGTAAACTTATATAACCCAAACCCCTTTAAGCTTTCAACAACATCATAAATACATTTGCCATCATTATCTTCATACAAAAAACATGATCCTTGATGATTCTCATTCATCAATTGATAAGGTGTTATCATCTGATCATCTTCATGAATATCATTGTCTTCAAAAAGATCTCTGAAATTTGCAACATCACGATTATAGACATCCACCATATTACATTTAGATTTACCTATTTGTCCATAATCAAACGCAACGCCAAAGCTACTTAAACCATCATTTAAAAGAATATCTTCAAAAAGATAAAAAATACCACTCACTTCATCAGCTGATAATCTTTTCATAAAATACACATCTTTATGCGAATAACCATCATCATATTTTTCCTCATCATCTAATAAAGTAGGTACTTCAATAAATATAAAAAAAGTTTCATTTTCTAATCTACGAATAAATTGTTCTATTAATGTCATAATATGATGTGTTTCTACAACTGCCTCAATATGATTTTTTCTTTGCAATCGATAAGCTTCTTTTAATTCATTATAATTTTCAATCTTTGCCCCTTTTATTAAATCAAACATACGCTTACTCCTTTGCTTTATATTCATTTTAACATATATAAAAAGATATTCAATTACTGAATATCTAAAGTGCACCATGATCAACTTGTATGACACAATCATAAGTTGAATCTATTTTTTTGACATCATCACCAATAAGTTTTTTCAAAAATGTATGCGATATTTCATCTTCTGAAGGAACTAGTACATCAAAAATAAGATTAGTATGCGTAGGTCCTGAAACAATACGAAAATCATGAATACTATATTTATTATCTATATTTTTTACAACCTCAGTAACTTTTTCTTTAAGTTCATTAGTTAAAGGATCATCTAAATCTAAAGGATCCATATGAATTGTTGTAAGAATATGATATTTCTTTAATATATCTCTTTCAATATGATCAATACAATCATGTGTATGCATAATATTTTCTTTACTATTGACTTCTACATGTAATGTCATATATTTTCGACCAGGTCCATAATCATGAAGCATTAAATCATGGATACCATGAACAACTTCATAAGACAATACAAAATCTTTGATTTCTTTTACAAGATCTGGATCTGGTGCCTTACCAAGTAAGGGATCAACAGTATCTTGAAATATTTCAATACCTGATTTTAAAACAATAATAGATACAATGGTTCCTATAATACCATCGACAGGTAAGTCAGTAACTAAACATAAACATAGTGAAAGAAGTGAAGCTGATGTCGTAATCACATCATTTAAACTATCCTGAGAAGCAGCTAATAAGGTTGATGATGAAATCTTATTGCCTGCTGTTTTATTAAATGATGCCATCCATAGTTTCATAAAAATGGAAACAATCAATACAATGACAGCGTTAACTGTAAAAGTTAATGATTCAGGATAAAATATCTTTACTATAGAATCCTTTAATGAAGTTAAAGCGACCATTAATATCAAAAACGAGATAACTAAACCCATAATATATTCATAACGGCCATGGCCATAAGGATGTTCACTATCAGGATGCTTACTAGCAAGTTTAAAACCAAATAAGGAAGCAAGATTACTTCCCATATCTGATAAATTATTAAAACCATCTGCCAAAATTGCGACTGAACCAGTAATATATCCAAATAATAATTTAAATACAACCATAATGCCATTACAAATAATAGATAAAATACTGCATAATGTTCCATAGTGTTCTCTTACTTCTATGGATCCGACATCATCATAATTTTTTATAAATCTTTTAACAAGAATATCAAACATGATGTCACCTAGAATATTGTATCAATTTTCTTAAGATAAATATTACGACCAACTCTATCAAGAAGTTCTACTTCTTCTAATTCATTGATATAACCATCAATTTTTGTTTGATCAACAGCTTTATGAGCTAAGTTTTTTAATATTTCAATGGTTGATGGATTATCATTCTTTAGATAAGCGTTACCATTATTATCATATAAAGGACTTTGAAGTAAAGCATTTAATAATGCAACAAATCCCCATTTTACTTCTAAACGTACCATTTTATATTCCATTGTATCAAACAAAGCATCAGGCACATAATATTCATCATCATAGCCTTTTAAATTTTCAATATCTTTTTTTGTATAATAAGTCATGTTAAAACCTCCGCTCAATGATTATATCATAGTTTATAAGATATCTCTATGTCTTTTTGTGAAAGTTGATACATCATCAAAACCTATACGCTGATATTCTCTAATAACATCTTCCACATGCTTTCCGACACGATCACTTGTATGACTATCTGTACCGACAGTAATAATACATCCACCTAAATCATAATAACGTTGTACTTGCTCAAAATTTGGAAAACCACAATTTTCTCTTAAACTATATCCTGAAGTATTGACTTCAATACCTTTATTTTTAGAAATAAGCGTTTTGAATATTTCATCAATGGTATCTTGATATAAACTATGATCAACTGATGTATCCTCATATGGACCATAACGACATATATAATCCATATGTCCTAAAACATTAAAGCAATCAAAGGTTTTGACACACTCTAAAGTATTGTCAAAGAATTCTTTATGAGCTTGTTGTTTGGTTTTATTTTTAAAATAAAGAGCTGGATCATAAAACTCAGTTTGATGAATAACATGAATAGACCCAATCACAAAATCATAAGGATTCGCATTAACAAATTCATTAATTTCATCGATAAAATCTAAATCTAATCCCATTTCTAAACCAATCTTTATCTTTATTTTATGTTTATATTCTTCTTTTAATGCATGAAGTTCTTTAAAATAAGCAGTTGTATCTAACTCAAAAGGCATTTCAGGATAATCGAAATCACGATGATCAGTAAAGCATATTTCATCTAAGCCTAGCTTAAGAGCTTGTTCAATATGTTCTCTAGGTGATGCTTCACTATCTGCTGAAAACTTTGTATGCATATGATAATCAATTTTTCTCATAATATTCCTCCTCATTGATTGTGTGAACAACCCCTCCCTAATTGCTTAGGAAGGGGCTTCTTATGCTTTCGCATCTT
>JAJQGQ010000171.1 GCA_021200395.1 Erysipelotrichaceae bacterium | reverse complement strand
TAATATTATTGATTTTTTCCTTTTCTTTTTTAATTTCTTCACAATTAGTTTCATGATTGGTTCAACATTTTCACAAGTCAAAGAATTATAAACAATTTGATTATTAATAAGCTCATCTATTTCTTTATCACAATTCATAGATTCTTCAAATTTATAAAAAATAATATATGAGGCATACCTACTAATTATTGAATTAAAAAAATTAATATAATAATCTTTTTTACAAGATTCTATAATCCACTTTCTAATTTTTAATTGAATATTCAATTGTTGCTTATAATTTACTTTTTTCTCCTTGGAAGAGTTAATAGACTCAACAGTATAATTCATCGTTAAACAGGGTAAGGATAAAATATTACAACCATATTCGTAAATATTTACCATAAAAAGTAAATCTTCTGCTAACGTTAAACCTACTTGAAATTCTAAATTTAATTTAGTAATAATCTCTCTTCGAATAATCTTATTCCATAGATATCCCCAATAACCATTTTCATACTGATATTTCATAAATATGTCAGGAAAGTCATTTGAAGAAATAATTTTATATTCATCAATAGAAATTGTTTCAATATGATCATTAAAAACCTTATTAAAACAACCAACAACTAAATTCACATCTTTGAGTTCAAAAGAAAAAACATTATTTAAGAAATTAATATCAAGTACGTCATCTGCATCCACAAACCAAATCCATTCGCCATTAGCTTTTTCTATACCTGCATTTCTAGCTGCAGAAACACCTGCATTTTTTTGATTTATAATCTTAATCCTATTATCTATATCACCATAATATTGAATAATATTAAAACTCTTATCAGTAGAACCATCATTTATAATAATTAATTCAAAATCTTTAAATGTTTGATTTAAAATGGCTTGAATTACTTTTGCAATATACATTTCTTTATTATAAACTGGCATTATTATTGAAACCTTCAACATTAATGATTTCTCCTTTTTACCATTAACGCTAAAATTAAATTATGTTGATGTTTCATAAGCCATAATTGAAATCTCATTCTTTTTGATACATTCAAATTTTTTACATTTTTTAAAGCGATTATTAAATCATCATCAGATAATATACTCTTTATCTCATTTGAAATTTCATTAAGATTTATTTTATTAACACTTAAGCCAATACAGTTACTTGCATAATATATTAAATGTAAATACATTTGATTTGTAAAATCATATTCTGATATTGAATCAAAATACTGATGTATATAATTATTCATTAATTTATATACATCCCATGCTCCTTTTCTATAACTTGTAGTAATGGTGTTCTCATTCTGATAATAATGGTATAAAGAAACATCTTTCATATAATAAAAATTATTAGCACAATACCCTACTTTTGAACTGAATATATTGTCTTCGGACCATTTAACATCTTCATCAAAACACAAATGATTATCTTCAAGGAATTTCCTATTATAAAGACAATGCCATACAGATAATAGTGGACCATAATCAATATCATTATTCATAATAAGCTTTGGATAAATATGTTTTATTATTTTATTCTTGTCATAATAACCAGGTTCAATATTCAATGATTTATGATAACTATTTCCATCAGAAAGTCTTCTAATATAATCGCACATAACGAAATCTGTTTGATATTTTACTGCTATTTCAAACATTCTTTCATACATGTCAAGTTCTATATCATCATCAGAATCAACAAATCCTATATACTTTCCAGAAGCAATAGTCATTCCAGCATTTCTAGCTGAACTAAGACCTCCATTTGTTTTATGAACCACTTTTACTCTTTTATCTTTTTTTTCAAAACTGTCACATAAATA
Organism: Erysipelotrichaceae bacterium; assembly: GCA_021200395.1. Classification (GTDB taxonomy): domain Bacteria; phylum Bacillota_I; class Bacilli_A; order Erysipelotrichales; family Coprobacillaceae; genus JAJQDJ01. Next base: position 1,966 of record JAJQGQ010000171.1, on the reverse strand, counting down.
AGGGCAATTATCTGGAGACCCATCATCAACTAATATAATTTCTATATTTTTTAATGTTTGATTCATCAAACTTGAGACGCATCTCTCTAAATAAGCCTCCACTTTATAAATTGGAACAATTATGGAAACCTCTATCATTAAATCACCTTCTTTTTAGATTATTCATTTTGATTTTTTAACAACTTATAAACCTTATCTACTTCACTAGAATTACTGTAATCATTATTTTTAAGATTATTAATTATAGTTTCCTGTAATTCTTTATTATTGATAAAATCAACAATACCTTGAGCACATCCTTCATTATCCATATCAACAATGATTCCATCGTATCCATCAACAAGCTGTGATGATGATGTTGGGAATCTTGTAATAACAACGGGTTTGTGTAATATCTGAGCTTCTCTCACTGTCACTGCTTTACCTTCATATCTTGAAGGTTGTATATAAAAATCACAGGCATTGATATAAGGATAGGGATTATTTTTTTTACCTAATATAATGGTATTATCCGCCATATGTTCTTCCTGTATCTTATTTCTGATTAATTGTTCATCTCCACCAAATCCTATAAGATACCACTTAACATTTATTCCTTTATCTAATATTTTTTTACATATATTAGGGATATTATCAAAGTTTTTGGCATTTGAAAATCTACCTATAGAACATAGTATTTTTTCATCATTGATTCGCTTTATATCATCTGGAACAAATTCTTCTGATTGATCTTTTATCATATCTTCAGTAATGATATTATCAATGCGAACAATCTTATTTTCTAATGATGGAAACTTTTGTAAGAATGATTTGGTACAATTATCTGATATAGAAACAATATAATCATATTGAGACCACATTTTTAGCTCTTCATGAGTATCAATATCTATATAAGAATAATCTGTATGTATCCATGCAATTTTTATATTGGCATTGCATTTATATAAACCAACATAATGCGGTGTTAAGAAACTTATAACCATATCATATTGAGTATTAGGATTAATAACATCCATATATTGATATGTATATTTATGGCTATATGTTAATTCAACCTGATTATCAGGTTTTAATTTCTGTTTCTTTACAGTTTTTTTAGCCAAAATCTTAGATTTTAATCTTCCGTATAACATTGAAAATTGCTTTTCTTTTAATAGTTGTTTTATTGGAATAGCTAAATATCTGGCCTGATTTTCAGGTAATATATTGACTGATGAAGGAATCATCGAATATAGTTCACCTTCATGTCTGCTAAGAAATAGATCTACAGAATACTTGTTGTAATCAAAACTGTTAAGCAATCCTAATAATGCACGTTCAGCTCCACCTATCTCCATAGCATGAGATATAATTAATATTTTTTTCATATTCTATTTTCCTTTAAAAAAATCCTTACCTAATAATCTATGTAATGGTTTTGATATTTTGCTTCTTAATACTGTTTTCTTATCCATCCAGCTCTTTGCATACCAATGTATAGAATAAGTATTATCCGTACATTTTAATTTGCCTGTTGGATCATCATATGGATTTAAATAATCTGAACTATACACAGTACAATAATCTAAATTCTGTGTCTCACCATTTAAAACCAATCCATGTTTTAATAAAGCCTTTGTATTTAATATTGGACATCCTGTTGTTCCATGTTCACCATCTAACAAGCATTCATATTCATTAATCATAGATTTAACTACTTCACTTTTTTTTCCGCTCCAAATCCAACACCTGTATTAACATGTTCATTATCTTCAAAGCCAAAATAAGCTTTATTATTTAATAATCCATCTAAAGATTTTATAACTTCAACATCAGTATCAAGATAGATACCTCCATGTTCATATATAATACGTAAACGAACATAATCACTTAAAAAAGCATAATTCTTTTGTTCATAACACATTTCCGTATATTTATTTAAATGAATATCAAAATTATCCTCATTCCATTCTATAATTTCATATTC
>JAJQGQ010000297.1 GCA_021200395.1 Erysipelotrichaceae bacterium | reverse complement strand
TCCTCTGATAAACTATATAAAGAAGTTATAATTGTATCATTCTCATAATGATTATTTAAATCAATATCACTTTCTACTAACACACTATTAAGTAAAACATCCTGCTTTTCCAATACAGATAATTGATCATATTGATCACTTGTTATATATTGATCGTATGTATATCCTAATGGTAAATAGTTAGTATTATAATAAACATCATAATCATCTGTTTTGTTTAAGTATTCAAATCCATAAGGAATAATAGCATCTGTATCTTTGTCTACAATATAATATTTAGTAGATGCAAGTGTCATAAGTTCTTCACGATGATTAACTCCACTGCATTGAAATGATAGCATATTAACATTATTTAAATCTAATAAATAATCAGAAATATAGCCATTCATCATACTATAATAAAAACTTAAAGTATAGGTTTGAGAAATAAGACTAGAATTTCTATAAAAATTCACTCCACTTTTATCATAACGATAAAAAGTATCATCATCAATCATTTCCAAAGCATTTGAATAATAATCTGTTAAAGTACTATATGCTATATTTGAATCTATAAAGTCATTAGTATATCCTGAGCCCAAAGTAGAATATTTGAAAAATCCATTAGATACGATAGATAAAATGGAACATAATGAAATTGCGATAATAGTGAATTGTTGTGATAAATGTTGCATTGATTTTAATATTAATAAAATAAGTACAACTCCCATTAAAATAAGTGAAATAATAAATGTTAAAGCATTATCATACAGACTTTGATAACCCATATAAATATAAACTATATAATTTAATGCCACATAACCTATATATACAATACTCATAATTATTAACTGTAATCTGCTTACATGAATTAATTGTGGCAAAGTTTCAACTACAATATAGCTAACCAGCATCGCATAGGCAAAAATCCAACGATTAGTAACATAACTAAAGCCGTTAAAAACACTACCAAAAAAAGGTGTACAAATAAATATTGTTAATAGAATAAATCCAATAATTAGTTGGAAATTTTTCTTTTTAGATATAAACAAATACAACAGACAAAAAAATGCTATAACACTGAAACCTGTATAAGTCCAGCTTCCAGCATTATTATCATGATTGAACATATTAAGAATTAAACTACCATAATTATAAATAGAATAAGTTAAAGGTACATATGGATCTGCAGAGCTTCTCGAAGTATTTGTAAATAATATAATTACTGGTATGAGTACTATAGCTGCTAACCCTAGCCCCAATAAATAATATAAAATAAATCTTTTTAATTCATTAAATATATTTTTTATATAGTTATCATGATAATAGACAAAGAATCTAAATATCGCATAAATAAATATAAGTAAACATAGCATATAAAAAAAGTAAAAATTACTAATTGCTGATATAAATATCATAATAATAAATAACACTGGTGATTCTCTTCGATATATTTTTTCAATACCAATGAGTAATAATGGTAAATAAATCATAGGATTTAAAAAATATGGATGCCTAACACCTGCCACTATCGCAAAGCCACAAAACGCATACATTAAAGCACCTATTATAACTGACCAGGATTTTCTATTTTGAAAATGACAATACCCAATAAAACTTATACCACATAAATAATATCTTAATATTATGAGGAACTCATAAAGATATTCTGTATACTGTTCAGGTACAAACACAGATGTTATAGTGAGAGGATCACCAATCACGTAATAATGGAGCATTGTTATAACATCGCCACCATATCCCATCGCATAATCCCACATAGGTATGATAAATTGGTGTTTTATAAAAATATTAGTTAATATTTCTCTAAGATATTTTCCATAATAAACAAAAAAAGTATAATGCTGATCAAAGCCATCAGCACCACCTTTAACACCACAAATAAAAGACTTGCCACTCATAAAGAAAGCCGAAAAAATAACTACACCAATCATAAGGAATAACAAGAAATAAACAAGATAATTATTTCTTTTTTTATTTTGATTATATTTATAAATTAATTGATTCATATATTATTCCTTCTTTTCAATATTAGTTTTTTTACATATGTATATAGGTCTATTTTTAACCTCTAAATAAGTTTTAGCCAAATATTCTCCTAAAATACCAAGAGATAATAGTTGAATACCGCCTATCAATAAAATAATACATATCATTGAAGGCCAGCCAGCTACAGGATCACCAAATAATAATGTTCTCACAACAATAATGATAATAAATATAAAAGCAAACATACAAAATATTACACCAGATATAGCAGCTATAGCCAATGGTACAGTCGAAAAAGCTACAATTCCTTCAATACTATATTTAAATAACTTCCAAAAAGACCATTTTGTTTCACCTGCAACTCTTTCAACATTCTCAAATTCAAGCCATGTTGTACGATATCCAACCCACCCAAATAAACCTTTAGAAAAACGATTATATTCACTTAATTCTAATAGAGAATCTACAAACTGTCTTGTCATCAATCGATAATCTCTAGCACCATCAACAATTTCAGTTTGCGATATCTTATGCATAAGTTTATAAAACAAACAAGCAAAAAACGATCTGATAGGTGGTTCTCCTTTACGTGTTACTCTTCTAGTAGCAACCGAATCAATACCTTCTTTTTGAATTTCATTCATCATTTCGGGTAAAAGTGAAGGTGGATCCTGTAAATCAGCATCCATCATTACAACATAATCACCTTTTGCATGACTTAAACCAGCATAGATAGCTGCTTCTTTGCCAAAGTTTCTTGAAAAGGATATATATTTCACTCTATTATCTTTATTAGATAGAGCTATTAATTCATTTAAAGTATTATCTTTTGAGCCATCATCAATACCAATGATTTCAAAGTCATATTCTCTCATAAGATACATTACCTTAGATATTTCATCATAAAAATATGGCAGTGATTGTTCTTCGTTATAGCATGGAACAACTACAGTTATCAATTCTTTTTTTACATTTAAATCCATATCATCATCCCTATCCCATAATTTTACAAATTATTCTAACATAATAAGGATAGTAAATTATTTGTATCAAAAAATTAGACAAAATTATTCTATTTTATCACTATAAATCACAAAAATGTTTTAAATATTTTAGTGTTTATTTTATTTATTCATTTAAATTTATGTTATACTATGTTTAATATTATTAACTTAACTAAACAAAGGAGGCTTAACTATGGAAAGAATTGTTGATGTTGCTCAATATGTTTATGATTATTACACTGATATTTCAAATGAGAAAATTGATGAAATGAAATTACATAAATTACTTTATTTTATTCAAAGAGAATCATATGCAATCTTAAATAAGCCAATGTTCGAAGAAGATTTCGAAGGTTGGATGCATGGTCCAGTGTCAAAAGATATAAGACTTTATTATGATATAGTTTGTGGTATGGTATGCGCTACTAAACCAATTTCTGAAGATAATGCCTATATTGTTAGAAATGTTATAGAAATGTATGGACATTATGATTCATGGTATTTAAGAAATCTTTCGCACGATGAGATTTCATGGAAAAATAGTCGAATTGGGTTAAAAAATAATCAACCTGGGAATAAAATAATAAGTAAATCTGATATTGCATTAGATGCTCGTAAAGTAAGACCGTTTGATTATGTTTGGGGTATGTATTATGATGAATTTGATGATTTAGAGGATTAAATATGACTGATTTAATAGGTAAAATTGTTAAAATTAGAACACCATTCTATAATATTAATACAAAAAGAACTGAATTCAAATCCCGTCCCGGACTTGTTATTGGTAATTATGGCTCAACTGATAATGATTATATAGTATTACCAATTTCAAAAGTTTCAAATGAATATATGAGACATCCTGAATATGATTTGGCTATTGACCCCTCTCTTTATCCTTTAGCACATTTAACAAGTTTTAGTTATATTAGATGTCATAAACAAGCAACAATAAATCGTACTAATATAAGTAACGTCATTTGTGATTTTAAAGAATTATATGGAGAAAAATATTTCGAAGCTTTATTATTACTAGAAAAATTTGATCAATTAAAACTAAACAATGCGTTGTAAAATTGCGTATATGCAAGTTTTTTATATTTAAAAAGCTAGATACAATCTAGCTTAATAACATTCTATCATTGACAAATTCATGTCCACTGACTTCTTCAAATTTCTTTAATAAATCAGATACCTTTAAATTCTTCTTTTCTTCACCTTTAATATCAAAGATAATACGTCCTTCATACATCATAATCAAACGATTACCAACATCTATCGCATCCTGCATATTATGCGTTACCATCATAGCAGTTAGATGTTGTTCATTGATAATTTCATTTGTTAGGGTTAAAACTTTTGCACTTGTAGCTGGATCTAAGGCAGCAGTATGTTCATCTAATAGAAGTAACTTAGGTTTTTGTAATGTTGCCATTAATAATGTAATTGCTTGTCTTTGACCACCTGAAAGTAATCCGACTTTCGTTGTCAAACGATCTTCTAAACCTAAACCTAAAGATTTAACAATTTCATAATATTGTTTCTTTTCTTCTTTTGTAATACCCCATCTTAAACCTCTTTTTTGCCCTCTTCTTTTAGCTAAAGCAAGGTTTTCAATGATTTGCATATCACTAGCTGTTCCTAGCATTGGATCTTGAAATAAACGTCCAATCTTTTGTGCTCTTTGATATTCTGGTTGTAATGAGATATCTTCACCATCTAAAGTAATAATACCTGAATCCATAGGATATAAACCAGATATCATATTAAGTAATGTTGACTTACCTGCACCATTACCACCAATAATAGTCACAAAATCACCATCATCTAATTCTAAACATATCTCATGTAAAACTTTCTTTTCATTAACAGTGCCAAGGTTAAATGTTTTACTTACATTTTCTAATTTAAGCATCTTATTTATCCTCCTTAACTGTTAACTTTTTATACATCGCTACTTGTTGTCGTTTGGCTAGTACTGTAGGTACAGTTAAAGCAATAGCCACAATAATCGCTGTTAAAAGTTTCAAGTCATCCGTATTCAAACCAAACTGTAACACTAAAGAAACGATGCATCGATAAATCATAGAACCAACAACAACTGAAAACAATGTCAAAGCAAAATTAGACTTCTTAAATCTAAAAATAACCTCACCAATAACAATACTCGCTAAAGCAATAACAATTGCACCAGTACCAGCTCTTACATCACTAGCCTGACCATATAATGTATTCAATGAACCAGATAAAGCAACTAATGCGTTAGCTAACATTAAACCTAACAACTTCATCATATCAGTATTAATTCCAAGTGATCTGGCCATTTGTTCATTATTACCAGTTGCTCTAAAAGCAGAACCTGCTTCAGTTCCAAAAAACCAATAAAGCAATGCTATAACCAACAATGTCATAAAACCTGCAATCATTAAAGCCACATAATAACGACTAATACCCCAGTTTTTTGCTAATGTTGCAAACAATGTATCAGCAGTAGTTAATGGAATATTAGCACGACCACCCATGATTCTTAAATTAATTGAATATAAGCCAATTTGTGTCAGGATTCCAGCTAAAATAGCTGGAATTTGACACTTTGTTAATAACATGCCTGTTACAAAGCCTGCTAATGCACCTGCCACCATGGCAATCAATATAGCAAACAAAGGATGGATCCCATTTAATACGCATACAGCGCAAACAGCACCACCAGTAGCGAAACTGCCATCAACTGTCATATCAGCAATATTCAATAGTCTAAATGTAATATACACGCCTAGTACTAAAAATCCCCAAATTAATCCTAAGTCAATCGCGCCTAAATACGTATAAAATAGTCCCATAAGTAAACCTCTATTCTACAAATGTTGCATCAGGATAATCTTCTTGACTAATAGTAATACCACATTTTTCAGCAACAGTTAAGTTAATAGTCATTGCACAATCTTCACTAGCTAAATATTCAATAGGTGTTTCAGCAGCAGTTGCTTCACCATTTAAGATAGCTAATGCTTGTTCACCAGCAATAACACCTAAACTATAATAGTTGACACCATAAGTAGCTAAACCACCATTAGAAACCATACCTTCTTCACCAACAATACAAGGAATTTGATATTGAGATGTAATAGCTTCAACACTACTCATATAAGTAGCTAATAAGTTATCAGTTGGAATATAAACAACATCATGACCATCAGTAACAATTTGATTAACAACTGCATCAATATCATTTGTATCAGATACTGTATAAACTTTATAATCTAAACCTAATTCTTCAGCAGTTTCAACAGCAATATCACCCTGGAAAATAGAATTTGTTTCACTACCACAATATAAAATAGCAACACTTTGTGTATCAGGTAATAATTCCATCATTAAATCAAATTGTGCAGCTACTGGAGTTAAATCAGAAGCACCAGTTACGTTTCCACCTGGAGCGTCATTACTTTCAGCTAAACCTGCATCTACATAATCAGTAATAGCACTACCTACAATAGGGATATCAGTTGTTGCAGCCTGAGCAGCTTGAGCCGCTGGAGTAGCAATGGCATAAATCAAATCATTACCATCATTAACTAACTTATCAGAAATAGTTGTACAGTTAGATTGATCTCCACCAGCAACTTGATAATCAATATTATCTTCACTAACACCTGCTTCTACTAAAGTATCTACAAAACCTTCATAAGAAGCATCTAAAGCATCATGTTGCATGTATTGGATAATTCCAATCTTTACTTCAGATAAATCAGCTGATGATGAAGTATCATCTGTTGAACTACAACCTGCAAGGATTAGTCCTAAAGCAACTAACCCAGTTAACAATTTTTTCATAATATTTTTCTCCTCTCTCTACAAATAAAAAACACTCGTCCATAGAGGACGAGTGATCGTGGTACCACCTCAGTTTGTCATTACTTTACAGTAATAACCTTCATAAGCTCTATCAAGCTCTTCATAAGTAACGTTATGATGACGGTTGCCCCTTATCAAAGCAACGACTCCGTGGTGAATTCAAAGCTCTTCAACGTATAATTTTCACCAACCATTATATCTCTAGTGTCTCAAGAACTTTTACTATGTCACATCAATGTCTTTATTTGTATGTATAAATTAATAATACCCAAATGATAAAAGTTTGTCAATATAAAACTTAATTTCTCAAACAAAAAATATCTTCTTCACTAAAAATATAATAAAATAACATATCATTTTTCTTTTTCAATATAATACAAGCGATCCTTTTCTAACAAACAATAAAATATCTTGGTATAATCATCAATACCATGTTTCTTTAATTGTTTCATAAGCCAATCTTCATTTCTATTGATAAGTTTTAAAGCAGGATAATTGATTTCACCATTATTAATCAAAGATTCTGGTAATTCAATTTGGCTATTCTTACTTTCAATAATCGATAATTCCCCATCAATTTCCATAATCGCAAATTCCACTTCTGACAAAGACCCAATACCTTGTTCACGTAAATGATGACATAAATCATCCACTGTATAATTAAGTGTTGCCATCTTTTCTTGATCAAGCTTCCCTTTATAAACAATAAATGTTGGATGCCCTTCTAAAGCAACTTTAATCTTCTTATTTTTCATCGCAATATAAGTACACATTTTATCCAATATCACAATCACCAAAACAGCCAAAGCAGCTTGTATAAAATCAACACTATCATCACCAATAGACATTGTTACTAATTCACTAATAATCAAAAACACAATCAAATCAGCTACTGATAACTTACTCATTTCTTTCTTACCTAAAAATCTTAAAACAATAATAAGAAAAAAATAAGCACCAATACATTCAATAAATATTTCTACATATTTCATAAATAAGTCTCCTTTACATATAATGGATTAGGAGGTCATATGAAACAAACAATACGTATATATTTCATAACCATATCATTATTTCTTATTCCCTTTATCGCTATTTCATTTATTTTAGCCATTCTTTCTTATTTCATGCAGATAAATTTTGATATACTCATTCAAGTATTATCCTATATTATATTATTCATATCAGCTATGTATTTTACCTCTGCTTTGACCTATCATAGATTAAAACATTGTTTAATATTTGCCTTGTTTTATTTCTTATTAAGCTTAATCATTCATTTAGGTCATTTTCATTATATACATTTATTAGTTAAGCCATTATTATTTATAGTAATTGGATTAATCAAAGAAATTCGTACAAGAAAAAACGCCTAAAGGCGTTTTTAAGATAAATATTCAATATTTAAGATTTTTACTTCATAAGGTTCAGCAACACCAACACTAACAATTTCATTGACACCATGATCAATAATTGCTTTTGCTAGTGGAGATTCATTAGAAATCTTACCATTTAATGGATCAGTTTCAGTACTACCTACAATCTGATAAACTTCAGGCTGGGCATCGCTTTCTGATAAATCTAAAATTGTTACTGTAGCACCAGGTTTAGCAACTGAACTATCTAATTGAGATTCATCAATGATAGTTACATGCATTAACATCTGTTCTATTTCTTTAATTCTAGATTCAATACGTGCTTGTTTATCTCTTGCAGCATCATAATCAGCATTTTCTGATAAGTCACCTTGTGAACGTGCTAATTGTAATTCTTCAATGACCTTAGGTCTTTCAATATTAATTAAATCTTCTTTTTCCTGTTGTAATTTTTCAACACCACTTTGGGTTAATAATACTTCATTAGCCATTTGTATCACCTCGCATGAATTAATATATCATAAATCACTTAAAATTACTAGGATTAATTATTCTTTGTATTTGGTAATCTTACAATAATGTTTCTTATAATCTTTACTATGAGGATCTTTATTATAAGTGATACCAATTAATAATAAATTGTCTAAATAGTGTTTTAAGGAAGCATAATATTCTTTTTCTAATATTTGATTGATTGCAATATGAGTATCTTTTTGCCATTTTAATTCTACAACCATGGCCGGATGAATAGGATTAAATGGTATAAATACGATATCAGCATAACCCTTACCTGATGGTGTTTCTTTTAAAATAGTATAATAGTTATTAGCTGCCATATATGCAAAATCCACTATATAAGCTAAAGCATTCTCATCATTATATTGTATGATGGAAACCTGTTGATGAGCTTTTTCAATATACTGAGCCACTTTTTCTTCATCTTGATTCCATGTGGCTTTTAATAATTCTTGGGAGTTTTTAATAATCTCAGTTTCTTTCCAAGATAGCTGTGATATAGCTCTACTAAATGAATCAACAACTTCCTTATTAGGAATATACACTTCATCATAATCTTGATCATAACCAAGATATCCAAAATGCACTAATAATGTTAAAACATCATCTTTATCATTTAATAAAGATACATCATTTCTAAAAGTTCGAGGATTAATAGTAATTCTTTCACCAGCTAAAAGCTTTATAATATCATCTTTCAAACCATCAAAATTCATATTGATATATAACTTTAAATCTTCAAAATTGCTTGTATCAACCCAATAGCTTTTACAAGATTTATGTGTCAAAGCTTGAACAATGGAACGCGGACTATATATGGAAACTTGATTATTAAGATGATATCCATCATACCATGATTTTACTTCTTCATAGTCCATTTGATATTGAGTACATAAATCTTTGACTTCTTCAACAGTGAATCCCATACATTCTTCTAAAGGGGTTGCAGATATCATGGTGAATTCATCAAACATATTAAATGTACTTTGATCATCACTTTTTGTAATTGGTAATATACCTGTCATATAAACAAGTTCAACATAAGGCTGATCTTTAAAAAGAACATCTAAACAATCGATATATTTAACTTTATCTTTTTCGACAATATCTTTGTTTCTAAGCACACAGTCCCACTCATCGATAATAAATATAAACTTAGTTTTCGTTTTTGCATATATTTTAGAAAACGCTGCAGTTAATGTATGACGATTTGTTTTAAAATCATATTCTTCTAATAATTCATCGATAATATCATCATTCATATAATCTATCATATCATCAACAGAAGATGATTGCTTATAAAATTTTAACATATTAATGAATACAACATTATGTTGGTTAAGATGCTGATGATAGTTATTACATTGAGATATTTTTAAATTATCAAATAGGCCTGATGAATCACATCCTTTAGAGTAATAAGCCACTAACATATAAGCATCCGTGCTTTTACCAAAACGACGTGGTCTAGCAATACATAAAAATCTCTCTTTAATATTCAATCTACTGTTCGTATATTTTATTAATAAAGATTTATCAACACAAATTGGTGATTGTTTTAATGTTATAAAATCATTGTTATCAGGATTTAGATAAATACCCATGCTATCATCTCCTCATATGCTCATTATATCATAAACAAACCCTTTTATATAGCAAAAAACTCTCATATGAGAGTTTAATCTTCAACGATACTTTTAATTTTAGTAATCAACAAATCAATCGCCACATAGTTATTTCCTCCTTCAGGAATAATAATATGTGCATATTTCTTAGAAGGCTCAATGAAAGTTTCATGCATTGGTCTAACAGTATTTAGATATTGACTACATACAGAATCTAAACTTCGTCCTCTTTCTTCAATATCTCTTTTTAAACGTCTAATAAAACGAATATCACTGGCTGTATCAACATAAACAAGAATATCACAAATATCTCTAACTCGTTCTTCGGCTAACACAAAGATTCCTTCAACAATAATAACATCCCTACCTTCAACTGTTTCAGTAACATCACTACGAGTATGTAATGTATAGTCATAGGTTGGCTTTTCAATCGTTTCTTTGTTTTTAAGCTTTTTTAACTGCTCCACTAGTAAATCCGTATCAAATGCAAAAGGATGATCGTAATTTGTTTTTACACGTTCTTCAAAGCTTAAATGACTTTGATCTTTATAATAATCATCTTGCTTAATAATGCGGACTTGATGCTGCCCCTTAAAATAATCATAAAGCTGAAGTGCAATAGATGTCTTTCCTGATGCACTACCTCCTGCAATACCAATAATAACTGCTTGATCTCTCATCGTATAACCTTCCTTCCCATATCGTTTTTGGTTACATATTGATCACATTCAATATATAATATCTCCATTGGATGATTAGCCACATCCACCTCTTCCTTATCTTCATTATATATTTTTTTAACTGTAAAGAAAAGATTAGAATGATTTGGCGAAAAAATTTCTATTTTGTCACCAACTTTAAAATAATTACGCTGTTCAATAGTAGCTATATGACTTTCTTCATCATAATCAACCACGCGCATAACAAATTCCTGTGTTGGATGTTCATCACGAATATTATATAACTGTTCATTAACACCTGGATGATCATAGAAAAAGCCGTGGCACAAAGCACGATTAGCTGCTTTTTCAAGTTCTTTGGTGTAAAAATCATCCATCGTAAAATGATCAGGATCTTCACAATAGTTATCAATAAGCTTGCGATAAGTAGATACAACAGTTGCAATATAATGCAAAGACTTCATACGCCCTTCTATCTTAAAAGAATCAACACCTAATTCTATAAGTTCTCCAATATGATTCACCAAAGCCATATCTTTAGAAGACATCGTAAAAGGCATATCATCTTCCTTTGTGAGTAAAGTATCATCTTGATATAAATCATAATACCAGCGACAAGATTGCGAGCATCCACCTCTATTGGCATCTCTTAAAGCTAAATAATTAGATAACATGCATCTTCCTGAATAATGAATACACATCGCTCCATGAATAAAATACTCAATATCCATATCCGTTGCATTTAAAATATCTTTAAGATTATCATAAGTCACTTCTCTACCTAATACCACTCGATCCATCCCCATATTTTGATAAAACTGAATAGCTTTACTATTTAAAGTAGATAATTGTGTAGATACATGAACTTCCAATTTCAAATTCATTTCTTTCGCTAATATCATGATATAAGGATCAGCAACGATAATAGCACTTACACCAATATCATCTAAAGCTTGTAAATATTCTTTGATACCTGCCAAATTATCCTGATGTAAAATAATATTACAAGTAACATGTATTTTGGCATGGTATTGATTAGCAAATTCAACGGCTTCTAAAATATCATCTAAGGTAAAATTAGATGCCTGTGAACGCAAAGAAAATTCTTTACCACCAATAAATACTGCATCAGCACCGTAAATAATCGCAATCTTTAATTTTTCTAAATTACCTGCTGGTGCTAATAGCTCAGGTTTTTTAATAATTTGTCTTTTACCATCAATGATTTGACTCACGTTTCTCATTGTCTATCTTCCTTACATCTTCTAATTTATATACAGTATTATCAAATAAAAAACCTCTTGTTAAGGGTTTGTTCATTTGATAAAGCAATGCTAAGAGCGCTTTAACATCACGATCATAATTGAAGCTATTTAAGGCATCACTATAGATAGAAGCTACTTCAATAGCTTCATAATCATCCATAAATAATGTCTCAATATATAAATAATCCATATCTTTAATTTGATTAAACAAATCTAAAGTATAAAGTCTTTCTTCACTAAAAATTAATGTACTAGAATCATTTTCAAAAATATGCATCTTTTTCTTAGATGATCTATCTTGAATCATTAAATTTTCATCATCAAAATCTTTATGTGATGCTTCTTTATAGTTAGAAACTAATTTTCTTTTACTAGCAGCCATGTATTCCACACCATGGCCAAACATCATCAATGGTATAGATACTTCTTTTTTGATTTGAATTTGTTCTTCTAAAGAAATAACATGAGCTAAAAAAGCACTGGTTATACCATATTTTGATAGCGTTTGAATACTTTGCGCATTGGTATTTAATGTTTCAGGCGCATACATCATATCAAAATGATAACCTTTATCCTTAACAATTTGTAATACACCAAAATCCTGAAACAATATACCTGTTACATGTATATCTACTAATTGATCAATATAAGTTTCTATCTCATCTATTTTATCTTGATCATATAAACCATTAAGACTCACATAAAAATGACAATCAGGATAAGATATGATCATCTCCTTGATTTCATCAATAGGGAAAATATGAGGAGTATAAAAGCTATAAGGTGTACCTATTAAATAATAGTCAATACCCATATCATGATAATCATATAATCTTGATTTATTATTGAGTGATATGAATAGTTTCATGTTGTTCCTTTCTAGTTATAATACCTATACCATCACCAATAGGATAATATACGATATCATAATCTTCATGATTAAAAATCCAGTCGCGAAAACGTTTAATCTTCTTGACCAATTGTTTGGTATTACGATTTTTGATATGATCTATATCATAAATCATACCATGAAAATCTAAATTATCGACAATGACAATCCCATCTTCTTTAACAAATTCTATATATTTTTCAAAGAATTTTTGATATTGTGCTTTTGCAGCATCGATAAATAAACAATCATAGGGTTGATATAATAATTGATTGGTATCAAAAGTTAAAGCATCATCTAAATAAATATGAATGCGTTGATCTAATTGATATTGATGTATGTTATTGATAGCTTCATTATATTTATCATGATCTATTTCTATTGTATCGACCTTTAATTGATCAACATTAAGACACATCATCATCGCTGAATAGCCAATAGCACTACCGATTTCTAAGCAAGAAGTTGCTTTGATTTCATTAAGTTTATCTATCATAAAAGTTATGCCTTCTTTTTGCATAATTGGTATATTTCTTTTTAAAGCATCAATTTCTATTTCATTTAACTCAACCATAAATCATTATCCTTTGCTTCTTGAACTTTTTGTTGATGTTCTTCATATGTTTGTGAATATATGACAATTGTATTAGAGGAATCATCTGGATCAATTTGGGCAAAGAAGTAATAGTAATCATGTTCACTATAGTTTAAGCATGCTTCTATTGTACTTATAGGCACACAACAAATTGGTCCAATAGGTAATCCTGTATATTTATATGTATTATACTTAGAATCTATTTGTGTTTGCGAAATAGATACATCAACACCTGTTCTTTGCCATGCATAATTCACTGTAATATCACTTTGCAACAACATACCACTATCTAATCTGTTCTTAAATACACCAGCAATCATAGCACGATCCGTTTCATCGGTTCCTGATTCTTTTTCTACAACTGAACAAAATGTTAAAAACTCATGGACACTCCATCCTGTTTCTTCAATTTGTTGCTGATAAGGTGTTAACATTTCATTCATCATATCTAATGCCACTTTCGTCATAGCTTCAATATTTAAGCTTGAATCATTCAAATAATAAGTTTCTGGATACAAATATCCCTCTAACGGATAATAAATATCGCTATCTAAAATACTTTCATCTAAAAACCAATACTCCTCTATTAAATTATTTAAAAAATCACTATCCGCCCACTTTGCGATAACATCTTCTTCAGATATATCTAATATTTCGGCAAACAAAGTTGCATTATCACTCATCGAAGAACCTTCAATAATCGTGAGTTTTGTACTATTAATATATTCTTGAGTTGGATTTTGGATGATATCAAAAATTTCTTTTAAAGACATATTTTTATTTAAAATATAGGAATTTGCTTGTAAATTATCATATGTACTAAGTCTTAAAAATATTTTTCCACATAATTTATCATTCACAAGACCAGCATCATCTAAAGCATCCAATATACCTGATGCTGATGTTCCTTCACTAATATCTACAATCACTTCTTCATCACTAGATGATACTGCTGAAATACCATGTTGATAATAAAAATAAGCACCAATAGTTAATGCCACAATAATTCCGATAATAATCCCAAATATCTTTTTCTTATCTTTCATTTACATCCCTCACTCTGGTCTTATTATATGCGATAATGCGACATTTATCAATAAAAAAAGCTATAGATAACTATAGCTATAAAGGTCTACCTTCAATCATACATACTGGTTCTGTAATAGAATATACATAATGTGTTTCAAATAAGACACCACGATATTCGCCTTTTTTAATTTCAAAGCTTTCAAGCGTGCCACCTTTTTGACAAGCCACAACAACCCACTTTTCATGTACCAAAACCATACATACTGGATTTTCATCAGTTTCCATATATTCAATAAACTTCAATTCACCAGTTTCCTTGTTCATTTCTAAAGTAGAAACACTATCATGACCAGCATTAGATACAAAAATATAATCTGCTGACACAATAATATCAGTTGCTTTATTTTTAACATCTTCTTCATCTTTAGGATATGTATCAATTTCCTGTACGAAAGTAAATGTACCATCTTCATATTGATAAACACATACTGTACTAGATAATTCATTTAAAACATAAGCAAACTTGGCATCACGTGAAAACACAACTTTCTTAGGTCCACTACCAGGTGTTACTTTAAATGTATGTTCTTCATCTCTTTCTAAGAAACCATCTTCTAAGATTGTATATAAAACCACTTCATCTGTACCTAAATCCGTTACAATCATATAATGACCTTCAGGAGTTTCATCAATAGATGTTGGATGAGGTTCAGTTTGATATCTTTCATCAAGGCTACTACCCTCATGTTTTATTGTTTGAGCAACTTTTGTAATTTTTTGTTTAACAATTGGTATCATGACAACTTCACCATTATAATAATCAACTGCATAAGCATTTTTTCTCTTTTCATTAACAAAAGCCCCTACATAAGTTTTGCCATCATCTGTAGCTTTAGCTGCCAAGCCAAATTGTAAGTCCATTTGTGCATATTGATGAAGGCCACCATCAGTCTTTCTACCTGTTCTATTTTTATAGCAAACAAATGCGTAACGCTCTCTACGACATAAAGCAGCTGGATTTGATGGTGATTCATAGAATTCTTTCTTTAATATTTCACCATTATCAATATCCAAATGAAAAGCATATATACCTCTTGTCAAATCATTACCATTACTACCTACGAAAAGTGGTCTCACATTTCTTCTTTTATTAAACAATCCCATTAATTAATTCCTCCTAATGCTACAAATTATGCCATGATAATATGAATTTAATATAAACATTATGAAAAAGTACCTCAAGGTACTTTACTCTTCATCACTCGTAAATGCTTCAAACACCGCTTCAATCATATCCCATTCTGTTTCAGATTCAACAGGGTATAAATTACCATCTTCATCAAAGACTGAAGTCATGACTTCAGGTTCATCTTCATCTTCATCATAATAAAGAACATAATTTTTATTCGTTTCTTCACTTTCAAAAGTAAATAAAACGGTGTATTCTTTTTCATTACCCGCATCATCAACAATCGCAATTCTATCGCTATCCATACTTATCTCCTTTGTCCATCTAAATATCCTTGAAGAATTTCTACAGCGGCCATTTTATCAATAACCTTTTTTCTTTTTTTACGAGATACATCTGCAAATATCAATTGATTTGATGCTATCACAGTTGTTAAACGTTCATCAACCAATACGACTTCTACATCCATCATTTTTTCTAGTCTTTCCTTAAAACGAATGGAGATTTGTGCTCTTTCGCCCAAATCTCCGTTCATATGCTTAGGTAGACCTAGAACTATTGTATGAATATGATTTTCTTCGACAATTTGTTGAATATGTTTAGCGGCATCTCCATAATGATTTTCTTCAAAACGATAAGTTTCCACTCCATGTGCTATCATTCCTAGAGCATCGCTTATCGCAATGCCACATGTTCTTGATCCTAAATCCAATCCTAATATTTTTTCCACTATTTTGACTCCAAATAGAATTTGACAAGTTCTTCAATAATTTCATCACGATCTACCTGTTGAATAATAGAACGTGCTCCCTTGTGGCTTGAAATATAAGCAGGATCATTAGAAATCAAATATCCAGCAATTTGATGGACAGCATTATAGCCTCTTTCATCCAAAGCTTGAGAAACTGTCATAAGATTTGCATGAATAACTTCTCGTTTAATTTCTTCCGTATTAAATAGACGTGTTTGAGTTAAATCTTTCGCCATAGCACATACCTCCTGTTTATATATTTCATCTTACACCATATTGAAAAAAATTGCTAGTAAAAGTATCTATAAAGACACTTTAATTTGCTCAATTGCTTCATTTATCAATTCTAATGAAGCACATCCACCTTGTGCAAAATCAGGTTTTCCGCCACCTCTACCATTAACAACTGCATTTATAGTCTTGACAATATTTCCAGCTTTATAACCATCTTTTACCATTGAAGGTGTTAAACCAACAAAATAAGAAACCTTACCATTATATTCACTAACCAATACAACAATACCATGATCGAGTTGATCTCTTAAATCAAAAGCCATTTGTTTTGCAGAAGCATTATCTTTTGATACTTGATTGAATAAGAATTGAATACCATGAATATCTTCAATATTCTTAGATTGTTCTTTAGCTTCTAAAGCATTAAGTTTATCTAAGTATTGGTCTCTTTGCTTAGTAATAAGATTTGTTTGTTCAATATATTGTGTCAATTTTTCCACGATTTCATGTTTATTCTTTAATTTTAATAAATCACTTAAGGTTTGAATCGTTTCCTCATTTTCCTTTAAGGCAAGATATGCTGCTTTTGAAGTCACAGCCTCAATACGTCTTACCCCTGAACCAACACTTTCTTCTGATACAATATTAAATAAACCAATTTGAGAAATATTCGAAACATGGCAACCACCACATAATTCTTTTGAGAAATCACCCACTGTGACAACTCTTACAACATCACCATATTTTTCATCAAATAAAGCCATAGCTCCTGATTGCATTGCTTCTTCTTTATTCATATATGTAATATCTACTGCTGTTCCTTTGAATATTTCAGTATTGACTATATCTTCAACTTTTCTTATTTCTTCTTGTGTCATCTTTTGTGGATGGGTAAAGTCAAAACGCAATCTTTCATCATCTACATAACTACCAGCTTGTGATACATGTTCACCTAAGACTTTCTTTAAAGCTGCTTGTAACAAATGGGTTGCTGTATGGTTGTTTTGAATCAGTGAACGTTTTGCATTATCAACGATTAATTCTAATGTATCACCGACTTTAACTGAACCTGATACAACTTCAATAGTATGTAAGTGTTGTTTATGAGGGGCATTAGATACATAAGTTACATTGACTTGCGTATTTTCATTGCTCATTACTCCTGTATCAGCACACTGGCCACCCATTTCCGCATAGAATGTTGTTTTATCTAAAATGATTTCCCCTTTATCTGTGATTTCATCACATTTGACACCATCTTTAAATGTTGCAATAACTTTTGCCGTTATAGGTGTAGGATCATAGGTGAATTCTGATGGTTCAGCAAAAGCCATTAAGTCTGGTTTTTGTGAGGTCATTGATTCAGCTTCGCCACGGGCATTACGTGCTCTTTGTTGTTGTAATTTCATTTCTGCTTGGAATCCTTCTTCATCAACGCTAAAGCCTGATTCTTCAGCAATTTCAATGGTTAATTCTAATGGAAAACCATAAGTATCATATAATTTAAAAGCATCTTTACCATTTAATACTTTGCCATCAGTCTTATCAAGCATCTGTGCTAATAGTCTTTCCCCATTAGATAATGTCTTATGGAATGCTTCTTCTTCTTTTTTTACTAAGCCACTTACATAATCAGCCTTATCTGGCAAATAATCATAGAAGTCTTTCATAATTTCAGCAACCACATAAACTAATTTATACATAAAAGCATGATCAATACCAATCTTCTTACCATATCTCACAGCTCTTCTTAAAATACGTCTTAAAACATAACCTCTACCAACATTATCAAATAAAGCACCATCACTTAACGCAAAAGTTACCGTACGAATATGATCTGCAATCACACGATAAGCCATTTTATTATCTTCATATTTAACATTGGCCATTTTCTCTGTTTCACGAATAATTGGTAAAAACAAATCTGTATCAAAGTTGGTTTCACCACCTTGAACAATACTTACCAATCTTTCAAGTCCCATACCTGTATCAATATTCTTTTGTGGTAATTCCTTATAATCCTTGCGATCAATGGCAGGATTACAATCATATTGTGAAAAGACAACATTCCAAACCTCAATATAACGATCATTTTCCATCTCTTCAAAAAACAACTTTTCACCTAAACCTTCAGGATCATACTTTTCTCCACGATCATAAAAAATCTCTGTATCAGGTCCTCCAGGGCCTTCACCAATTTCCCAGAAATTCTCATATGTTTTTAAAATATGACTAGGATCAACATGGCATACATCTGTCCAGATACGATAAGCATCTTCATCATCAGTATATACGGTTACATACATTTTATCTTTATCAAAACCTAACCACTCATCACTTGTTAAAAATTCCCAAGCATAAGGGATAGCCTCTTCTTTAAAATAATCTCCAATAGAAAAGTTTCCTAACATTTCAAAGAAAGTATGATGTCTAGCTGTTTTACCGACATTTTCAATATCATTCGTACGAATAGATTTTTGTGCATTCGCAATTCTATTAGATGCTGGTTTTTCACTTCCATCAAAATATTTTTTTAAAGCAGCAACCCCCGCATTAATCCAAAGTAAGGTTGGATCATTATGAGGTATTAATGATGCTCCTGGTTCAATCATATGATCTTTGCCTTTAAAATAATCTAAAAACATTTGTCTTATTTGACTACTTGTTAAATCTTTCATAACTTCTCCTTTCAATAAAAAAAGTCCTTCCAATTAAGGAACGACATTATCGCGGTACCATCCTTTTTCATAGCATAGCTACACCCTCTAAGTCGCTAACGCTGACAAGCGTTGATGTTTACATCACTCTTGGAAGTAGCTTTCTTCATCATAGTCTAAAAATTCACACCAGCCATTTTCTCTCTTGAAGCCCTATTATGAATACTTATCTTCCGCATTGATTTCTAGGTCATTATATCTAAAATATAGTTAAAAAGCAATGAATTTTTTTCATTGCTTTAAAGTAATTAAACTGCTAAAACACAGATAGTACTTAACAAAGTTCCTGCAAGATAATATTCTGCAAACGATTGATCTTATGATAATTATGCATGATAATTTACCTCATTTAATATAGAGTTAATAGCACAAAATGATTCTTCATAAGCATAATAATGAGATTTAGAAAGTATTTGTTGAATATTCGATTGTGATACACCAAAATATTGTGCTGCAATACTTTGATTATTATTTTCAAACAACATATAATTAATTATTTCTCTTTGTTTACTGGTCCAGTGGCTTTCAATACTATACATTAATTTAAAAATTGAATTCAGAGATAATTCCTGAAGACGATTATCACCATTTATCAAAATTTGAATATCATATAAAGCTTTTTTCTTTTTATTTTCCAATTTTTTTAAGTTATCAATAGCTTCTCTAGCTTTATAATATCCCGGTCCATCTGCCCCAATAGCCATATCTTTATTTATTCTTGTAGAAATACTACCTACTCCGACTCCAAAGCGAATTTTAACAGGATATAATTCTTTTTTTTATATAACAAATAATTTCCATAGTATTTTGACCTAAGTTCAACAACCCTTGAAATTCATCTCCTAATGTGATTATATACGTTGAAGCAATGACATTATTATATTCATCAGTAACATGAGCTAA
>JAJQGQ010000306.1 GCA_021200395.1 Erysipelotrichaceae bacterium | reverse complement strand
TATATATCTATTGATAATAAGCAATTTTATAAGATTGATGATGAAATAAAATTTTCGGGAGATAGAAATACTGTATTTATTGAAAAAGTCATGAACTTTAGAACAACCATTCAAGGACAAAAACAATTTCTATCTACTTATACAATTGGTCAATATCATCATGATATACAAGCATCTTCATTTGATAAATATCTTAATGAAATAGAATTGAACACGCTTAACAAAATAGATCGTTTTGATGATTTGGTTGATTATATGCATATTCAAAATGTTGAAAACAACTACGAATTAAGAAAAAAATATGTCAGTTATTATTCCCCTTATGATTATAAAAATGATGGCATCATTGATCATAAAATATATAAGGAATTCAAACAAAAACTAGAGAATCAACTTAATCAAATATCTACTCCTATAAATAAAGAAAACAATCGTATTGATAATCCCGATTACAAAGGCTATCTTGTATTTAGTGATTATGATTATCATGATATTCATTTAAGTAGTTATGAAGTCTATACAAAATACTATAAAATCGTATTAAGAATCTATCATTTAATGGCGATTAAATGTGAACAATATTATTACAAGGAACTTCATTTAGGAAATGTTCAAAACTATGATTTAGATGAAAAAATCATAGATGCAACCAAACGTATAGCTTTTCATTATGGTTCACATTTAAAAATGAATTTTATACTAAGAAAATGGGAAGATCTTATAAAAGTAAGCATACCTGATAAACTTAATACTGATTTAACTTATTACCTCAATGGTGTATATAGACATATTGAAACAGAACTTAAAACGAAGCAATATAAACAAAAAGATATAGAATTGACTAGTGAAATACTGAATCATGTATTTGTTCAAGATAATGATGAAGCAAGGTTTCAAAATAAGATGGCTTGTTATATTGTGGATAATATCGCTCAAGCTACAAAAATTAATGATCGTCAAGGATTTGGTAATGATGATGAGAATGTAAGACTTGTGGATAAAAAGATTATGATGGCTTTTAGTGAAATCGATTATTCTTATGATCGTTATGGTTATTTGACTGATGAAAGAAAAGCTATCATGAATGGAGTGAAGCTTGCTTATATGGTTGATGTTATAGAAGGTTTTAAAGAAGAACTGTTAGATGCGTTTGATGAAGATAAAACTTATATGATTATGGGGCAATTAGCACGTATAAGTTATCTCGTCTATTTATATCGTTATTCTAATCAATCATTACCATTAGACAATTATCAAACATATATGGATAAGAAAAAAGAAATAGCAATGCATATGAGTCAATATGATAAGTTTGTAAAATATGTAAGTGATATTGTCAATGAATTGCACTACAACAACCATGATCTTATCATTAATAAGAAATTCTATTGGTATTATTCAACCTTTATCAATGATCTAAAGCTCATTAAAAATCAATGTCATAATCAACTTGTTGATGAATATGATACATTATTAGATGAATACTTTCATCCTATTATTCAAGAAATAGAATCAATCACAAATGAAAATATTATGAAAAACTATAAATATCATGATATGAAAAAACTCAACGTCAAGAGTAAAAGTGGTATTAAAGACTATTATCTCAATGAATTAAGTAAACATCAATATGTGAATGAATCAAAACGCTTTATCAAAGATGTATCAAAAATATTAATAAAATGTGAAAGGGAAGATATATAAATGAATGAAAAAGAACTAGATAAATACATTGAAGCATTAACAGCGTTTTATCCGACGAGAGAACAAATGGATTATGTTAAGAGTCATTATGAGTTTGTTAGTAGTCATAGTGAATATAATGATAAGGTAGTTGCAATGTTGTCCAGGCAGAAAAAGGCAGGTTTTATGGAAGTGGCATCACTTGTAGTAGACAAGTGGGATGCTTTTAAGAAAAATGTTAATCAAAAGGTTCAATTGCAAGATTATGGCCATGTTCAAGCGATGGCGTTTTCTAAAGGTGATGATAACAATGAATTGTTTGATAAGATACAAATGGAATATGATAAAAAGAAGGAATTATTGGTTATCTATGCCCATCAGGATATTGATTTTATATTAGGTGTGAATGAAGAAGTTCGACAACCTGATAAGAAAATGAGAAGCATCTTTGATGATGATATATTTATTTATCGATATCAAAATATAAAGAAAGAAGATAAAATACAGGTGTTAGAATCTGTATAGGAAGTTATTATGAATGAATTAAAGTTATATTTTAATGAATTATATTCAAAAAATATAGAAAAATCAGATTATGAACCATTATTACAACATTTAAATCAATTTAATCATGCTCTTGTGACAGTACTACAAGAAGAAAGAATGATTGTATATGATATTATTAATATATTGATGAAACTTCAATTTATATATGAAATGAAGGAATGGTATTAGTTTTGTTTAGCTATTGAAAATAGTATTGTTTGTTTTAAAAGTTTCATTTGTTTTGAAGAAATGGATGATTTATCATGTTATGATTTTGCGTATTATCATTATAAGCTAGGAAACTATCAAGAAGCCTATTCTTATGCAAAGACTTGTTATGAGATGCGAAAGAAGCAAAATAACGATCAAGAGATAGAAGATATTATTAATATTTTATTAGATTCTTTAGATAAATTAGATGATGGTTCATTATCCTATCTAAAAGAACGATATGAACAATATTGATTACTTTTTTTGTGATACACATACTAAAATACTATTAGCTTCAAATCGTTTGTCTTTGTATTGGAGATGATATGAGAAATAAAAAAGGTTAAATTTCTATTATCAATAGAATTTTAACCTTTTTAAACGTTCTGTTATATTAGAGGCACTATATAAAACCATTAAAATAATAACGCTTGTATTCTCAATTACATATAAGACTGAATAATTATTGACTAACATTCTTTGAATATGAAATTCTTTAGAAATAAATTGATAACGTTCGGGTAAATAATTTAAATCCATAATGGCAGAAGCAATATGATTGTATTGTTTAAGTGCATTTTCAGGTGATTGTAATACATAAGCAATGTGATTATAAATTGCCTCCATATCTGCTAAAGCTTCATTTGTAATTTGTATTTTATATTCTTCCATAATCAGTGATTCTCCCTGAATTTAGAAAATGCAAATTCAGCATTTTGAACATTTCCAGCTTCAATATCAGCATAAGCTTTTTTTATTTTTGCTAGTAATTCTTCATCGCTCATCAAATCAGCATTTACACTATTAGGTGTTTTTGGCAAGGTTACTGGAAAAGGAATACCACCAGTATAAGAAATTTGATTGAGATAAATATTAATAGCTACGGACATTGGAATACCTAACTTTGATAGTACATCTTCGGCCTTTTCTTTAACTGTTGGATTAACTCTAAGATTTAATGTTGCAGTTTTATCCATGATATCACCTCCTTTGTATACATTGTAACGTAAACTACGTTACAAATCAATACATAATTTATGTGAAAATAATACATAAATAGCTATTAAAGCTACTTTTTTGTTTCGCCTATGACATGACTATAAAATTATAATCCTTTTTTCAAAAAAACTATACTATTTCTAGATGATTTAGTAAAATATAAACAATGGGAGAGATAATTATGGATGAATTAATAACATATTTTAAAGATTTATCATTAAAAGACAATATAGATAATAAAGAACAATTATCAATATATTTACAAAAATATCAAGATTTATTACTAAATAGAGAATTAGATATTGATACTCTATATGAAATTATTCAATATTTTGATCATATAGAAAACACATGTTTACAAT
>JAJQGQ010000260.1 GCA_021200395.1 Erysipelotrichaceae bacterium | reverse complement strand
ATTTTACGCGTATATATATAAATAAGAGGGTATCTTTATGACCCGATGAAGGAGGCTTATATATGTATACGCAAAAGTTAGAAGACGAAGTTCATGAACTATTATTAAATTCCCCACATTATGTTGATATAATGTCATCGCTATCAAAAATTGAACAAAAAACTTATGTCCGATCGTTACTTGATAAAATTGTTGTTAATCCACCAATGTATAGTGACGCTATTGCCAAACACCTTATTAATATTGATAGTGGTGATCCTAGAACATTTAGTAACCTAAAAAAATTAATTGAAGTTTATCTAGGATTGACACCACAAAATATTGTGAAAATGGATAAGGAAATGGTGAGACCCAATGATGATGCTAAAACATGCTTTTTGGATAATTTGTACATGATAGATGAGCATATGTATTTGGATATTGAATCACAAAGTAAATTAGCTTTATCAAAACAATTGATGAATAAGAATTTATTATATCAATCAAGTGTATATACAAATTTTAGTGCCAAGGGAGAGACCAACGAAGCCAATTATCATGGTGTTACTGTTTTATGCTTTTATGAAGATTGCTACATAGGTCATTGGTTGAAGGAAGTAACTGATAGTAGAGATAACTATGTAAAAGTGTATCAGCCAATGGATTATGATTTTGGACCTGATGATAATGTTGATTTATCAATTGTTATTGTGGAACTGGGGAAGATTAATAAAATGGTAAGAGAAAAAGGTATTGAACAGATAAGTGAAAAGGAAGCATTAAGCTATGTTATAAAAAACGCTCATCTTGTGGATATTGATCCACAAGTAAAAAGAAAATATTGAAATATTAAAGAGAAAGGAAAAGGTAATAGAAGATATGGTAGATATGAGAGATGAATATTTAAGAGACGCTTATGCACAAGTATTAATGGTTAAAGATTATATTGAACGTTCAACAGAAAGAATGGAAGGTGAAATAAGAGGTATAAAGAAAGGTATAATAGAAGATCAGGAGGTACAAAGACAAAAATATTATCAGCGTGTTTTAAAACGTTTTAAAATGAACTATGGAGAAGATCCTATGTTTTTAAAAGATTTATCATTAGAAGCATATGAATATATTGATGACTTGATATTTGATAGTGTTTCTATAGATGAAATAAAGGATTATGTTGAGTCATTAAAGTAGGAGTTGGTAAAAGAATATGATAGATATGAGTGATGAAGATTTGGCTGAAGCATTGTATCAGATAGCATTAACGAAGGAATATCTTGAACGTTCGACAGAACAGATGGAAGGAGCATATAGAGAACGTGAAAAACTTAGACAAGATTATTATCAACGTGTCTTAAAACGCTTTAAAATGAACTATGGAGAGGATCCTATGTTTTTAAAAGATTTATCATTAGAAGCATATGAACAAATTTATGAAATGATAATTGATAGTGCTTCTATTGACGAAATAAAAGATTATGCAGAATTATTAAACAAGGTGTTGGTAGAATAATATGGTAGAAGAAGAACATTTATGTGAAGTTTTATATGAATTGATGAAGGATTATATTTGGCGTTCCGATGAAAGATATGAAGGAGCAAATAAAGAACGTGAAAGACATAGACAAAATTATTATGAACGTGTCTTAAAACGCTTTAAAATGAACTATGGAGAGGATCCTATGTTTTTAAAAGATTTATCATTAGAAGCATATAGAAAGATTTATGAAATGATAATTGATAGTGCTTCTATTGACGAAATTATGTTTTATGTTAACTCCATAAAATAAGAATTAACGAAAAATATCAGCTTAATTGCTGATATTTTTTGGTATAAATATATTTAAAGCTTGAGGTATTGCTTTGATATGAATAGGGAATTGTGTTCCTTCTTCACCATCAACATCATATATAATATTTTCTTCGCATTCAATCGTCATTTCTTTGGCTTGAATATAATTGACAAATGGATTATTTTGATGTTCCTGCAAAGCATAATCTTTAAGTACTGAAATCAAATCAGGTGTTGAGCAATCACGAATAATCAACAAATCCATTTGACCATCCTGTACATCTGCATCAGGAGTAATATCTTTAAAACCACCAACTTGTGAAGTATTCGTAATCATAAAAAGCTTTGCTTCTTCATGAAAAACATCACTCTCCGTTGTAATTTTTAAATGCAATGATGTATTTAACTGTTCTGGTAATTGTCTAATACCAGTTGCATAATAAGCTAATGGGCCAAATTTCTCTTTATCATTTTTAGTCACTTGAAAACTGATATCACTAAACATACCACCAGCTATAACATTGGCAAAATAACGATCATTCACTTGACCAATATCCACTTTCATCGTTTTATGATCCTGTAACATTTGAATAA
Organism: Erysipelotrichaceae bacterium; assembly: GCA_021200395.1. GTDB lineage: Bacteria > Bacillota_I > Bacilli_A > Erysipelotrichales > Coprobacillaceae > JAJQDJ01. Next base: position 1,439 of record JAJQGQ010000260.1, on the reverse strand, counting down.
ATTCTTTACTATGTGTTGGTAAACTAAAATGATTGGCAAAATCATTAACAGTTCCTCCTGGTATAATAGCTACAGGAATCGATAAACATGCCTCTACATAACCACTAATAATTTCATTCACTGTTCCATCACCACCAACACTAACAATAAAATCATAATCAGCATCACGCAATGTTAGTGTCTTATAATAAGCATCATCTTTTTTCTGAGTATAAAAAATATCAACGGTTGACACAAGTTGTTTTAAAATCATTTTACCAATGAGTCTATCTAAATTTCTTTGTACAATTCTTGTACCTGAACTCGGATTAATAATAAATAAGCATCGCATAAAAACACTTCCTTTAAAAGTAATCTATCATATTTTTGTGGATATTAAATGAACAAAGACAATTTATACTAGCAAAATTCTTTATTTGTGATTATAATGGTTTACGGGGGTTTTAGGATGAGTAAGTATTATGCTGTAAAAAAAGGTAGACAAACTGGTATCTTTTCTTCTTGGGAAGAGTGTGAGAAACAAGTTAAAGGGTATAGTGGTGCTATATATAAGTCTTTTTCTACTTTAAAAGATGCACAGTTTTTTATAGAAGAAGCTAAAGAAAGCCTTATTGAAGGACTTATAGCATATGTTGATGGCAGCTTTAATAATAAGACAAAAGAATATGGTTATGGATGCATTCTTATAAAGGATCAACAAATACTACAAAGCTTTTATGGTAAAGGTAATCATCAAGATTATGTATCTATGCGTAATGTTGCTGGGGAAATAGCTGGTGCCCAAATGGCTATTCGTTATGCTTTAGATAATAGTTATGATTCTATTTGTATTTATTATGATTATGAAGGTATAGAAAAGTGGGCTAATGGTATTTGGAAAGCTAATAAAGTGGGTACAAAGGCTTATCAGCAGTTTGTTAAGGAAAGTCGACAGTATCTTAAAATTGATTTTATGAAGGTATTAGCTCATAGTGGTGATCATTATAATGAAGAAGCAGATAAACTTGCAAAGAAAGCGGTGGGATTATGAGTGAGCATATAACAGTTTTTGATATTGAAGTATTGAATCAAGATCCTGCAAGCGTTTGTGCAATAGGGATTGTTGAACTTGAAAATCAAAAGATTGTTTCAACATATTATTCTCTTATTAAACCTAAGAATCTCAGCTTTGATCCATGTCGTTATAAAATACATAAAATAAGACCTCAAACCCTATATAAAGAAAAAAGCTTCAAACAAGTTTGGAATGAAATTAAACATTATTTTGAAAACTGTTATGTTATATCTCATGATATACAAGGAGATATGATGAACTTACGTGCAGCTTTATATCAAAATCATATTCCATATCCACATTTGTACATGTCTTGTACAAATGTATTAGCTCATTTGATTTATCCAGATATTCAAAAATATAACCTTAAAGAATTATCTAATAT
>JAJQGQ010000023.1 GCA_021200395.1 Erysipelotrichaceae bacterium | reverse complement strand
ATAGGTGCTTTAGTTTGTTACACCATGAATTTTTTAAAACTTCGAAAGTCAGGTTTGAAATACAATGGTTTTATCAATATTTTTGTAGTATATATTCAAGCACTTTTAAGCTTTTGTTTATATTTTATCCATAATTTTATATTATAATATGATTAGAGGTGATTATCGTGGGAAGACGTGTATCCCATAGAGGTGTTTTAACAATGATTGTTATAGCATTAGTAGTTGCTTTAACAACAAGTTATATAATTATTCAAAGATATAATAACAATAATATTCAAGAATATACATTAGATGAATTAGATATAGATTATGATTTTTTAACAATCAATTCATATTCTAGGCCAGGTATAGCTTTAAATAATGTTAATGGTATTGTTATTCATTATACTGGTAATCCTGGTTCAACTGCTAAAGCAAACAGAGATTATTTTGAAAATCTTCAATATACTCAAACTACAAAAGCTTCAAGCCATTTTGTCATTGGACTCGAAGGTGAAATTATTCAATGTATACCATTGAATGAAATAGCTTATGCCTCAAATACACGTAATAGTGATACTATAGCTATTGAATGTTGTCATGAAGATAGTACAGGTAAATTCAACAATAAAACATATAAATCGTTGCAAAATCTTGTTAGAGCTTTAATGGAAACATATAATTTAGATAAAAATGATATATTAAGACATTATGATATAACAGGAAAAGAATGTCCTAAGTACTTTGTCGATCATGAAGATGCTTGGGAAAAGTTTTTAGATTCTCTTTAATCTTTAACTAATAATTGTGCTAAACCAGTGACATCTTTTACAATGATTTTGCGATATTTGTTTTCGATATAACCTTTTTTTACAAAACTATTAAGAACATTAGTCACAGTAACTCTAGATAAACCTACAGTATAGCCTATTTCTTCATGGGTATAGGTAATAACTTGACTAGTAGCAGCTTGTTCCACTAAAAAAGCTGCTACTTTTTCATATCGATTATATGTATACGCTTTTTTTACTAAGGAAGATAAATAATTACAGTTTTGCGTTAACATAGATAATAATGATATGGTTAATTCTTTGGATTCAGTTAAATAAGGATATAAATCATCTATTTGACATGAAATAAGATCAGTTTCTCTTACTGCTTGAACATTGGTAGGTCTATAAGAATTTTGTAAAAATGATGAGTCACCAAAGATTTCTCCTTTAGATAAAGTCGTAAGATTTACTTCATCACCCATAGAATTCACTATAAATACACGCACTCTTCCACTTATAATAACATATAAATTTTGGGCATCATCTTGTTGCATATAAATCATATCATTTTTATGATAATGAATTTGTTGTCCAGCATTTTTAAAATAAGGAAATAATTCATCACTAATTTTCATAATATGACCTTAAATCTTCAGGAGTTGTAATTTTTAAATTATCATAGTCACTTACTATAACATATATATCTTCATTAGTGAATTTTTCAACCATTTGGGCATCATCAGTTGCTTGATAATGATTATCTATAGCCTTTTGATAAGCAGCTTTTATCAAATGTGTATGAAATGCTTGAGGTGTTTGGGCTTGCATAAGTTCGTTGCGATTGAGTGTTTCTATGATTTTATTATCTTTAACGCGTTTAATAGTATCTTTACATGGTACCATGAGTAAGCATGCTTGATGTTCTTTTAAACATTGTAATAAAGCTTGGATATGTTCTTCTTTAACATAAGGTCTAGCACCATCATGAATTAATACATAAGGATATTTCACCAGCTGTAAACCATTATATACGCTATCCTGTCTTTCCTTACCACCATCGACAAATTCAATACGTTCATCTACTACTAAATCTTTAAATATATCTCTTTCTAATGGTTGTGTTACAATAATCATTTGACCACAATCTTTATCCTTTATGAAATGTTCCAATGTCATTTCATAAACAGTCTTATTATTAAATTTAAATAGCATCTTATTATAATCTAAACCAGATCTTGTTCCCTTACCCGCACATAATATTATCACAGTATACATATTCACACCTCTATCATATATTGATCATTCACTTTTTGACATCCTAATTGAATATTTGGCTTATTATCACCATGAAAATCACTTCCGCCTGTTGACACCAAATGATATCTTTGACATATATCTAATAACTCTAATGATTGTTCATCATTAGCGCTTGGATGGAAACATTCTATTCCATCTAATAAACTTAAAGCATCACTTAAATACATTTCCATGTCTTTATCTATATATTGAAATGGATGGGCTAATACAGCTTTACCATTTGCATGATGAATAGCCTCTATACCTTTCATTAATGAGCCACATTTCTTACTTTCATAACAAGGCTTACCTTCTCCTAAATACTTATCAAATCCTTCATTAACACTATGAATATAACCCTTATCCATTAAAACCTGGCACATATGTACACGATTGATCACAGTATTAGGAAACATATCTTTTATTTCATCATAGGATATAGATAATCCTAAATGATTGAGTTTTTCAATCATCACAAACTGTGATCTTAATTTTTCCTTTTGACCTTCTTCTATAAACTCCAACAAGCTATCAAAACAATCTTGTTGAATATTAAAATATCCTAATAAATGAACTTCTCTATTACGATAATCAACAGATAGTTCACAACCAATCACAAAATTGATATCCAAATTCTTTTCCTGAATTATTTCTCTCGCACTTAAAGCACCACTAATACCATTATGATCAGTAATAGCCAATTGATGCAAATCTAATTGTTGAGCTAATTCTAATATTTCTAAAGGTGTACAAGTTCCATCAGAATAAGTGGAATGACAATGTAAATCAATCATAATATTGCTCCTTTCATATTATTATTATACAAAAAAATACTATGGTAATGCCATAGTATTCTTTTGTTTCATAAGATATTTCTTCATCTTTGTAAGTATTCCTCTTGCACCCAATGTTTCATCATAATCCTGTAAAATATACTCAATCATGTTTTCATTTAAATTAATAGGTGTATGAAGTTTTAATATTTTTATTAAATCATCATGTGTTAACGAATGATAAGGTATAATCTCATCAATACGATTTAAAAACTCTTTTGAAAACATATTTTGTAAAGCTTTTAAAGATAATTCTTTCTTTTTAAAACCTACAGTTTCATCATTTTGACTGAAGGCGTTACTTGTCATAATAATGATTGTATCTTTAAAAGAAATTTTATGATGATGATTATCCTGTAAGATACCTTCATCAAATACCTGTAAAAATAAATGTAAAACTTGTATATGTGCTTTTTCAATTTCATCCAATAATATGATGCTATGAGGATGCAATGTTAATTCATGAAACAAGGATGATCCCTCATCATATCCCACATAGCCTGGTGAAGAACCTATAATCTTATTGACTCCTGTTGCATCACTATATTCTGACATATCTAATTTAATAAGTGGTCTATTAAGTAATTCTGCTAATTCCTTAGCACTCTGAGTTTTTCCTACACCTGGACTTCCGATGAATAAATAAATTCCTTTAGGTTTAAACTCATGAGGATAGCTTTCTAAAGATTGTAATGATTCTACAAGAATGTGCAAAGCCTGATTTTGGCCAATAATTTTATCATTAAGCTGATGTTCTAAATGTATATAAGATAATGTATGCAAATGCATACCTGTTAATTCTTCGATAACTGCTTCAATATATTTTCTTTGTAAAAGAGTATCTTGATAGAATGTCGTTTTAACACATGCTAAATCTAAAACATCCAAAGCTTTATCAGGAAAAACTTTAGATATGAGATATTCATCACATAAAT
>JAJQGQ010000248.1 GCA_021200395.1 Erysipelotrichaceae bacterium | reverse complement strand
ATGAAATGAGCAGAAAAAGTCAGATAGTCAAGGATATTATGACAAAAAAATTAGAATTTATTAGTGATCCAAGAAATCGTTATATCAGTTATAACCATGCTATGGATTTGCAAGCTAAATATTATGATGGTAAGGCTGATGGCAAAATAGAAGGTAAAATAGAAGGTAAAATAGAAGGAAAAGATGAAGAACAAGAAGTACAACGAATAGACTATTACAATCGTGTTTTGAGACGTTTTAAAATGAATTATGATGAAGATACGGAATTTTTAGACAATTTACCACTTGATGCATATAAAGAAATTTATGAAATGATTATTGACGATGCTTCTATTGATGCTATTAAAGCATATGTGAAATCAGTAAAATATTAAAAAGAGAAAAGCTTTAAACTTTTCTCTTTCACTATTTCTTTCCTTCAACATAATAAGTAGCTTCCATATCTGCTGTAGATAAAGCTAAACATAATGGAAACATTTCAAATGCGGCTCCTACATTTCGTGTGTCTTCACTGCCAGAAAATCCCATATGATAACGTATCGCAAAAGCTTCCTCTCTAGTTAGACGCATATAACCACTAATCATATAAACACTCTTTTCACCATGACCATAAGGTAATGTATCATTGAATTCAAAATAAGGGACTTGTATCCATTGACCATTTTCTTTTACATTACGAGTACTTGTTTTATAAACGTTTGTTTTACATATATCATGAAGCAAGGCAACTATGGCAATTGTTTCTTCACTATAGTTTAAACCATAAACATCTTTAACACGGGTTCTTGATAGATAATCTTTTAAACAATCATAGACATTTAAACTGTGATCTAATAGACCACCTTGATAAGCATTATGATATCTAGAAGAAGCTGGTGCTTCAAAAAAATCTGATTTATTACTCATTAAGAAATCTAATAATTTATCACTACCAGGACGATGAATGTTATCTTTATATATTTGTATAAATCTTTCTTTATTGTTCATTGTATCACACCTCGTTTTAAAAAGTATAGCATAATTCGATTTGTGAAACAATGAAAGTTGGATTATAATGAAGATGGTGAGACTATGAAAGTGAAAAAAACAAATGCATTAAGAATATTAGATAGTCATCATATTACATATGATACAAAAGAATATGAATATGATGAAAATCATTTATCTGGTCATCATATTATAGATCAAGTTGATTTAGAAGCTGAGCAGATTTATAAAACATTGGTATTAAAATCACAAAATGAATATTTGGTTTGTTGTATTCCTGTATTAGAGGAAATTGATTTAAAGAAGTTAGCTAAACAAAGTGGTCATAAAAGTGTAGAAATGATACATATGAAAGATTTATTATCTGTTACTGGATATATTAGAGGTGGCTGTTCTCCGATAGGTATGAAGAAGTTATTTCCAACATATTTTCAAGAAGATATCATATTGTATGATAAAGTAGCGGTGAGTGCAGGGATGCGAGGGTTACAGGTTATTTTAGATCCTAATGATTTAGTTGAGGTTGTGAATGGGAAATATGTAGATGTTATTAGAAAATAATGGTAAAGTTATGATTGCGTTTACATTTTTTTCAAAATATCGTTGAATTGTTGTGGCTTTCAATAATTGGATTTGGTATAATAATAACAGAGGTGAGCAAAAAAATGGATTATAATGAAAATTATCAAAGATGGTTAAATCATCCTGCAGTGGATGCTGCAACAAAAGCAGAACTTTTAAGTATGGGGGAAAAGGAAAAAGAAGATGCCTTCTATACAAACGTTGAGTTTGGTACTGCTGGTATGAGAGGTATACTTGGAGCTGGTACTAATCGTATGAATATTTATACAATTAGAAAAGCTAATGTTGGTTATGCTAAGTATATTTTAGGTTTAGAAAATGGAAAGGAAAGAGGCGTAGCTATCAGTTATGATAACCGTCATAATTCTTATATTTTCGCAATTGAAAGTGCTAAAGTTTTAGCAACTTATGGTATTAAGTCTTATATTTTTGAATCATTAAGACCAACTCCTGAATTATCTTTTGCTGTTAGATATTTAAAATGTGCTGGTGGTATTATGATTACTGCATCACATAACCCTGCTGAATATAATGGTTATAAGGTTTATGATGATACAGGATGTCAATTGATTCCTGAATGGGCAGATCAAGTTGTACAATATGTTAATGAAGTTGAAGATGAATTAGGAATTGAATTAGTAAGTAGTGAAGAAGCTTATCCATATATGACTTGGGTAGGTGAAGAAGTTGATGAAGCTTATTATAAAGAAGTTATGGGTATTCAATTAAATCCTGATTTAGATAAGAGTAATTTCAAAATTGTCTTCTCTCCACAACATGGTGCTAATAACATTCCTGTAAGAGAATGCTTAAAGAGATTAGGTTATGATGTTGTACCTGTACTTGCACAATGTGCACCAGATCCTGATTATACTAATACTGCATCTCCTAACCCTGAAGTAGAAGCTGCTTATGAATTAGCTATTATTAAAGCTAAAGAAGTCGATGCTGATGTTATTGTTATCTGTGACCCTGATGGTGATAGATTAGGTGTTGTAGCTAAACATGATAATAAGTATGTATTAATGAGTGGTAACCAATCTGCTGCTGTTTATTTGGAATATATTTTAAGCCAAATGAAAGAAAAAGGTACTTTACCTGATAATGCAGTTATGTATAACACTATCGTAACATCTGATTTAGGTGAATTAGTAGCTAGAAGTTATGGTGTAGATGTTGAAAAGACATTAACTGGTTTCAAATTTATTGGTGATAAGATTAGAAAATATGAAAAAACTGGTGAAAAACAATTTATCTTTGGTTATGAAGAATCTTATGGTTGTGTCGTTAAGGATTTCGTAAGAGATAAAGATGCGGTTCAAGCTGTATTATTAGCTGCTGAATGCGGTAACTACTATAAGAAACAAGGTAAAGATCTCATTGATGTATTGAATGAATTATATGCTAAACATGGTGCATTCAAAGAAACTCAAATCGCTTTATCTAAAGCTGGTGCTGCTGGTGCTGCTAGAATCAAAGAAATCATGAGTAACTTAAGAGAAGATGCTCCTAGCGAAATTGGCAATGTTAAAGTTGTTGCAGTAGAAGATTATCAAACATCTGTAAGAACTGAAGCAGGACAAGAATCAGTTATTGATTTACCAAAATCAAATGTATTGAAATACTACTTAGAAGATGGTTCTTGGATTGCTGCAAGACCTTCTGGTACTGAACCAAAATGTAAGTTCTACTTCTCAATCAAGGGTGAAACTGTTGATGAAGCAGCTACAAAAACTGAAGTATTCCAAAAATCAATGATGGAAATTATTGGTGAATAAAATGATAAAGACGTTGAAAAGTCAACGTCTTTTTTATATTTCTTGATTTAATATCATTTTTGCTAGTTCATTAAAACCATCATTATCATAAGATGAAACAATATATTGGGCTTTCGCTTTAACTTTATCGGTTCCATTAGATACAGCTATAGGATGACCAACACATTGAAGCATTTCTAAATCATTATCATTATCACCGATACCATACATATCATTGATGTTTAAGTGATAATAGTTCATAAGGTATTTTATAGCATTACCCTTATTAACATGAATATTATTGATTTCTAGATTGGCATCAGCGGAAGACGCCATATAAAACTTATCTGAATATTGATTTTTAATCATATTTAGTATATCACTTTGATGGGTTACTATTTCAATTTTATAAATATCCTCTTTAAGTATTTCATTGAGCTTTTGATTATCAAAGGTTGGATAATGGTAAAATATATCATAATAAATTTGCATACCTTTTAATAT
>JAJQGQ010000049.1 GCA_021200395.1 Erysipelotrichaceae bacterium | reverse complement strand
TATTTATTATGCTGATATTATCAGAGAATATCAAGCTTTAATAAGTTTATTTGAAAATAATCCTTATAATTATCAATACGATGTTTTAGAAACCAAACAAATAGGATTAACATCCCAAAAACTTCATTGTTATTTTGTGGATGTTAAAGATAGTTATAACAATCACTATCAAGTAGCATATCAATATATATTAGATTATCCTCACGATTTTAAAACAATAGATACTCAAGATATCTTTGCACAAAAACTTGTAAAAGATAAAAGCCAAGTCACTGAAAACTTTGATGCTTTAGAAAACCAATATCGTCATTATATGACGAATGTCTCTGCCCCATTAACACGTTATAAAGAAACTCATTATGGGGAAGATTTACATATATATGTCTCTTGTTTTTATTGCTTATTTTATAATATTATCTTATTTAAGATGATTGATGATGCTCATTTGTTAAGCATTATAACCCATTTTTGGCAATACTTTTCAATGAGTGAGTATAGTGGAACTATTTTATTTCATGGACATCCTTATATAGGATTGCTTGTTATCATTGGTATTATTTATTTCATATATTTAGATGTTATTTATATATATGGTGTTTATTATACATATTATGTATTAGGTAAGTATTCTAAACTTTATAATCATTATGAAGGCGTTGCACAGCTATATAAGATATTTAGTGAAGATCGTATGAATCTTTTAAATAATTCCTTATCTCAACATATTTCACCAATACATCATAGAACATCAGTCTATGAACCTCTATTGGATAAAGTGTGTCATAGATTTGAATTTCATACAAAAAGATATATGAAAAAAGATGGAAAATGGCAAAAAGTAGAAACAATAATAGACTTAAAAGTTCCTTATAAAACTTATTATAAAAAACCTATGTCCAAGCAATTTATTAAAATGATTATATTATTAATTATCATAGATGCTCTAACGATTATGCTTTAAAGGAGAAGATGATGAAGAAAATTATACTTATATTACTATTGTTATGAACTGCATGTAGTCAAGAAGAAAATATTGATAATGTTAGTGTTTCTGATTGGCAGCCTTCTAATTTATATAGATAACGATATAGAAGAGGCTATAATATACTTTAAAGAAAATTTTAGTGGTACACCTATAACTATGAGTTATGTAGGGGATAGTTATGAAGATGATTTTATTATATATGCGCAAAAATATGATGCTGACGAAGCGATTATTGTAAGTTCAGCGTTTATGACTGATGAGTCTGAATGATACATATGAAGACTTTCAATGGATATTAGTGAGAAGTAAAAATAATGAATGGGAACATGTTGATCATGGCTATTAGGAAGGAGGGCTTTGAATGAAAAAAGTAAGTATTGTATGCATATGTTTGATGATGATGACATTGATATTGTCACCTATTCAACAAGTATATGCTTTAACCAATAAAGAATTAGATGTTGTATTGGTTTTGGATCAATCAGGGTCAATGAAAACAAATGATGAAAATAATCTTATGAAAGAAGCTGCAAAAACATTTGTGACCATGATGCCATCCAATAGTCGTATCAATATTATTTCGTTTAACTTAAGTAGAAGTACATGGCAAAGTGGTTTAACATTACTAGATAGTGATAATACACTTGCATCTGCTACTTCATGGATTGATGAAATTGAATATACGGGAGATACAGATGTAGGCAATGCAGTTGCAGATGCTGTCGATATGTTTGATGATAGCGATGATACTGTTAAAGCTATTCTTGTTTTTTCTGATGGACGTAATGATTTTGGTTATGATAGAAATGCTGAAGTGGAAAGTGATGAACGATTAGATGATGCTTTATCTGAAGCTAAAAACAATAATATTCAAATCTATTGTATTGGTTATGGTGAAGAAATGGCTGATATGAGTGATACACCTTATCAGAAGTTAGATAGTATTGCTATAGCAGATAGTGATAATCGTATTACAACGAAAACGGATGCCAGTTCTATTAGTGAATATTTTAATACGGTTATTGCAGAATTATTAGGTTCTAATGTTGTAGAAGTTGTCAATAATCAAATTGAGATTGCTGAAAATGTCAAAGAAGCGAATATCAATATTACATGTGATGAAGATATTAGTACTGTTGGTTTGACATTACTTGATGAAGATGGAAATATTATTACATTTGATGATACGAATGCTAAAATATATACATATACTTATAGTGCAGTAATAAAACTCTATGATCCTGATCCTGGTATTTATACGATTCAAACAAGTAAGGATGTGGAAATATCAGCAACTTATATACCTTATTATGATTTTACTTTAGATGTGTCTGTTTTAAATGGTAATAGTGAAGTAACGAATGTTAATAGTGGTGAAACAGTAACAATTAACGCTAAAGTGAAACAGGATGATACAACAATTACAGATTTTTCATCTTATAATGATATTATAGCGACTGCTACAGTAACAGCTTTGGATACAGATGATTCTTCAACCATTGATTTAACTTTAAGTAGTGGTTCGTTTATTGGTAATTATACTTTTGATCATGAAGCCACTTATCAAATTGATGTTTATGTAAGCAGTGATTCTTTTGAATTATCTTCGTCTACAACGATTCAAGCCAATGCACAAGCCATTTTTATTAATAATGAAATAGAAAAACAAGTCTTAGATAAAACATTTAAAAGCTCAGTTACGAAAACATTAGATATGACTACATTAAATAGTGTTATTAGTGATGAAGATCATGTAGGGTTTGAAATTGTTAATGTGGAAAGCAGTAATACTGATAAAGTAGAGGCAAAACTTACAAGTGATGGTTTAGAGTTAACAGGAAAAAGCTGGGGCTCTGCTCATGTGACTTTAACTTATAAAGATAGTAATGGTAATAGTGTTGATACAACGTTCAGTGTTAAAGTCAGTGATAAAGCTTTAGTTGCTTTATTTGCCGCTATTCCTATTGTTATTGGTGTTATTATATTATTGGTTATATTATTCGTTATGAGTAAATCTAAGATTATCAGAGGTCATTTTACAGTCAATGAGATTATAATTGAAGATCGTGGTGATACAACTATTATCGCAACCGAAAAAACATATCCAAGTAATGTTTTTTTAAGACGCAAGAAAACATTATTAACTGGTTTAAATCAATATGCCAGAGATATGTATAATATGACGTTTGATGAAGATACGCAAAAGCTCTATGAACTTATGAACCAAAATACAACCATTCAAGAAGCATTAGATGCTATTAAATTCAAAGGAACTTATTTGGGAATGAAGGGCTGTAAGTTAGTCATAAAAAAGAATAATCATGTTTCTTACGGAGATCAATATAGTTTTTCTAAAGCTTCAACACATCATTTAACTACTTATAGTAGTTTTACAATTTATGTACAGGATGATCAAGGGTTACAAATGCATATCACACTTTCTTATGCACCAAAGCCTAGAAGAAAGAAACAAGATGATTTTGAAGATGATTTCAGTTTTGATAATGCACCTTCAAATGATGATTTTGATGATTTTACATTTTAATATGAGGAGGATAAAAGGATGGCATTAAGTGAATTAAAGAAACAAAAATTGAAAGAATTGGAACTTAATAGAAGTGGGGTTGCTTTTGTAAGTGAAAAATCACATGTAAAACCTTCACCGACGATTGTGATTAGTACTGGTGGTTTAGGTGGCAGAACATTGAATATGCTTAAGGGTAAGTTTGAAAAAGAGATAGGCGATGCTAAAGAAGTGTTTTTTAGAGTATTAGATACTGATAAAAATGATACTGATGGTATTTGTAAGATTAAAGCAGATGGAACGGCTAATAATAGTATTTATGCTCATATGGATCAAGGAGAAATTATAACATTGTATGATCCTATTATTAGAAATTTATTGCAGGAAGAATCTATACCACCATATATTAGAAGCTGGTTAGATGCAGATTTAATAGATACTTTCTTACAAAATAATGGTGCTCAGCAACAACGACAAATTGGTCGTGCTATGCTTTGTAATGATATTATTTATAATCGTGTCAATGCTCGTTTAACAACAATTATTAATGATGCAATTCAAATTGCAAATGGAAATGGAACTGGTAATATTGATGTGATTATTATTGCTGGTATTTCTGGTGGTACGGGATCAGGAACAATTATTGATTTATCTTATATGGTTCATGATATCTTTAATGCTGTTGGATTTGCGAATTATACTTTGGCTGGTTATATTTATACACCAGATGCGCAATTTAATGAAGAGGGAATTAGAGGAAGTAATGATATTCAATTAAATTTACAAAATAATGGTTATTCTGCATTAAAAGAGATTGATTATTTTATGAATCTTGAAGAAACACAAAGTGTATATAAACTTCGTTTAGGTGTTAAAGAAATTACATGTAATAAGAATATTTTCTCTACTTGTACACTTGTGTCTGGTTATTCGCAAAATGGTGGCATTAACAGTCTAGATGTAACGATGGGACGATTAACTGATCAATTAATGGATATGTTAACTGATATATCATTTGTAGATAATACAGGCAATCCTGTACAATTAGCTCAATCTTTAATGAGTAATGAATCAGCTATTCTCAATGCTTGGTTTATTAATCATCCAAATAGAAATGAATTCCATCGTTATGCATCTTATAAATATCAAGTTTTAGGTTATAATTCTATAAAAATTCCTAGAGAAGAAATATTAGCTTATTGTGTCAATAAAATATATGAAAATGTTTTAGATGAATTTACCAGTTTCAAAGATTTAAATAAACAAATGATGGATAAAGTCTATAAAACGATAGGCTTAGATCGTGTTAAAGCAGTTACTAATTATGGTATGAATGTTAATCCTAATAATACGATTAAACGTTATATTTCATTAGATGATAATATTACTAAACCAATGCTTAAAAGAGATAAGCTCCATGGTTATAATTTAGCTGTTGATTTAGCTAAGATTGAATCTGATAAATTATCATCTGCATATCGTGCCCAATTTGAAGATAAGTTGTTTAACGATATTGTGAAACAAATAGATATTATTTTTGATAACTATGGTCCTTATATGGCATTAAAAGCCATTGAACATAAATCTAATGAATTAAATGTTGGTAATCCAGAAGAACCATTCTCTGGTATCTATGAACAATTAATTAACTTATCTAATTCATTTAAAAAACAAGCTACTAAAGATCGTAATACTTATGATAATGGTGGTAGACAAAAAATCATTCAGCTAGCAGATGAGGCTGTTAAATTCCATATGCCTGGTGATACATCAATGAATGATTATCGTGAAAATTGTGTAAAACTAGCTATTATTACGGAAATCAATGCGAAATTGTATGATTTAATTGGTGAAGGATTACAAAATGTGGCCCAAAGAATTAATGAATATAATAATAATTTATTTGGTGTTTATACAGAAATATTAAGTGAAATTCAGCGTATCCTCAATAAAGATGGTCAATATTTCTCTGTTTCTCATACAGAAACCAATGGAGACGAAACAACATTCTCTATCGATATTATTAAAAATGGAGCAGGTCAAGCTAGTAAGTTACAATCATATTTAGATAACTTTGTTTCTCATGTCAGTGTTGATGTATTAGCACGTAATTTTATAAAAGCCATGCGTGATAATAAAGAAAACTGGTTAGCACAACGAAGTGAAGATAACTTTGATGTAGTGAGTGAAGTAAGAGCTTTGATGGATGATTGCTTGATTAATAATAATATGCAATCAGATATTATTGAAAAATTTGTAGTAGTAGCTTATAGTCCTAATAACATTACTGTAGAAGAATTAGATACTATGTGGATTGATAATTCTCCAGATGGACCTAAAATGACAGCAATCAATAATGCAGCTTTACAAATGTATTCTATCCTTGAACAAGGATCATCTACAATGGCACAATCAGCTAGCATCGCCTTTGGCCAATTTAATTCACAAATCTATATGAGTACTTTAACAGATACGCCATTATTATCACAGGCTTTAGCTAATATGATTACCAATAATGGTCATACACCAGTATTCAGTAATGCCAAAAATAAATACATCTATACGCAACGCTTTGTCAATTTACCAATGTATATTTTAAAAGGTATGGCAGAATTCAATGAGCTTTATACTAATTATCCAATGTCTGGTAGACACATGGACGAAAATCATCAAAATTGGGCACGTTTCCCAAACCCATATACCATTGATAGTGTTGCTAAGGATATATCATCTAGAAATGAAGCATTTGAAACAATTAAGAAGTATCCAGATTATACATTATTAGTCAATTTAAAGAAAGAAATTGATGAAGGTATTGACGAACTTCATACTATTGAATTAACGACAAATCCTACAAATAATCGTGGCGAAATGATTTTATATGATATTGTTGAAGAACCTGATCAAGCTCAATTTGAAACAGTTCTCATTGATACTTTAAGAAGATCTCAAGATATTAATCTTATCAATCTTATGGAAAAGAATGGCTATATTATCAATCGTATTAAAGTAAGAGTAGGAAATACTGATATCGATTTGTCTATTAGAGATGTCAATGCTATTACGGATCCAAGCGTGGCTATTAATTATCAATATTTACCAGTTAATATTGCAGATATGTATAAATGGATCAGAAAATCTATTAATTATGTTGATATTATTGAAAAAAATAATAAGAAGTTTAGAAAACTTTATGAAACAATCAATCGCATTCAACAAGAAAATACACAAAGACGTCAATTTATTGACAATGTAGAAACATTTGCATTCTGTTTACGTGCAGGTTTCGTTAAAGAAAAAACATTGGGTAATCATAATATCTGGAATTATATGGATGGTAAAGATCCTGTAACAGTTAATCTTACAACTGCAAAGGCTTTTGATAAGAAATATTACTTATATCATGTCTTTAAGAGTTTTAATACATTATCACTATCAC
Source organism: Erysipelotrichaceae bacterium (assembly GCA_021200395.1). Taxonomy (GTDB): domain Bacteria; phylum Bacillota_I; class Bacilli_A; order Erysipelotrichales; family Coprobacillaceae; genus JAJQDJ01. Next base: position 14,020 of record JAJQGQ010000049.1, on the reverse strand, counting down.
GTTTAGAAAATTTCAAGAGAAAAGCCATTAAAGAAATTGAAACGGGAAATGAAGTGGATTATACTGATATTCTTAATCATATCCATAATATATTAAGTGATGATAGTGTAGGTAATAAGTTTAATTGGGATGATATTAATGAAGAAGCAATGCTTCAAGGTGTATCACAAAAATATACAGTTACTGATTTATATATAGATAGTGTCAACCCATCTCAAGATATTGAAAGATTCTATTCATTATTATTAACGAGTATGGAATAGGAAGGTGATACCATGGATAATATCACCCGAAAATTAGAAATAAAGAATGAAATAGATACTTTTTGTCAAGATATCTCAACAAGAAATGTTCCTAGTTATATTAATGTTCCCATTATTATATTATTTTATATGAGTGAATCAAGTAGAGATAGAGTGAATGCATCTTTAAAAGATGCACTCACTTCCTCTATTTCCATAACACCAGATCTTTATGAATATGTTTTATCATCTGATATAAATCATCAAGATATTGTTGAAATATTTCAAGATGCTATTACCAAAACATATAACCAAGGAAAAAGTTATGATGATATTCGTATCGCATTTATTACAATGATGGATGATCCATTCTTTAATGAAGATCATTTAAAAATAACTCAAGAAATACATGATGGTTTTGTAGAAATAAAAAAATTTGGTATGAATGTTTCTCAAGTGGCTTTTTATGGTTTGTTTGATCAAAAGAAAATTGAAAATTATGATTATCAATATGCTTTTCAATTTATTACATTAGGTAAATCTTTATGGAAAAACATTTATCATATTGAGATTCCTTTTATGGATGAAATTATCACCAAACAAGGGCAATTAATTGCTTTAAATATAATGCGTGATGATTATAGTATGAAACAGGATGATAGTGATGGGTATCGTTGGGCATCACTAGATTTACAATATCTTAAAATATATGAATTTATTGTTTGTAGACTTCTTAGAGAAATCTATGGCAAACAAATCAATGATCAACAAACATTCTCTAATGAGTGGAAAAATCAAATTGGTGAGATGCTCGATGATTCTTTTAATAAAATTATTCAAATAAATGATAATGAATCATATCATTATGTTCCATTAAACTATTATCAACAAGTAACTAGTAAACAAGGATTTCACTTTAGTTTTTTATCCAATACTAAAGATACAACACCTTATTATAGTAATATTCTTAAAGATAAAGGAACTATGAAAAATCTTGTATCTCACTTATATCAGGATATTTCCATTAGTGATGCTCAGGATAAAGATATAATTAAAAATATTATTTGTTGTGTTACAGCTTTAGATCCAAATGTTCACCATATGGCATTACAAATTATAGAAGTATTAAAAAAGAAATATAATGAAATAGATAATGAACTACAAAAAATGATAGAGCATCCGATTTCAGATGCTCATATCAGTGATGTTAATGCTTATTTAAAAGCTGAATTTCAATATTATTCTTCTATAAATATTCTGATGAAACAAAAAGAAATTATTGATAAAATGATATTACATCTCAATAGTCAAGATGATTTAAAACAAATCATTGATGAAATCATTGAAAAAAATGAACAATATACTAGAATATTAGATGAACTAACATTAAGTGAATATGGTGGTACTTTAGAAGAATTTGATATTAGTGATTTAGGTCATTTTAAAGTCAATCAATCTGTAGGTGATATATTACAACAATTAGATAAAGAAACTGTATATCATATTATTAAAGATAACGAATCATTAGTAGAAAGATTAGAAGATTTTCTTAATCATACACTATTACATAAAATACACTATCGCCATCAATTAGGTGAAATTAATCAAACATATTCACATATTCATGATATACATTCTTATTTATTGTTAACATCTGCTTTAAGCCAAAATCAGGATATTAGAAATTTAACCAATAAATATAATTTGTTGAATGTTGATTATAATGATATATATAAAGATAATTCATTCTTTATTATATCAATGAGACTTTATGATTCAGAGAGGTATATTAGTCGTTATAAAAGAGGTGATTGATGATGGATTTTAATGATTTTGATGATTTTGAATTACCTGAAGATGATAATTATTTTGAAGAAGTCAAACAAACCTCTTTTAATCGTTCTAGGCAATCTCATAAGCAATTTGATTATCAAACATTAATGATTAGTATTATTGCAAGTATTATAGGGATTATTATTTCTAATATGTTTTATAATAGTCTTGATATGTGGAGGCCTTTAGCTATTGGTCTTAGAATCTTTGTGTTTAGTACTATAGTTATGATGATTATCTTTATTTATAGCTTGATCAATGGAAATATAGGATTTAGTCAATATAGTACTGGTTTAAACTTTGGCATATTAGTCATTGGCCTTATTCTTGTATTAATAATAAGTACTTTGTTAGAAGGTATTTATGAAATAAATTTCTATAGTTCAAATGTCTATACTGAGCCAACATCCTATGTCTTTATTATTGATAATTCTGGTTCTATGAGTTCCAGTGATCCTGAGGCTTTAAGATATGCAGCGATAGAAGATATAATATCTAATAAAGACGATACATTTCCTTATGCCATTTATAGCTTTGGTAATACCATTACATGTATTAGAAAAGTGGCTCCTAAATCAGATGGATTAGATGATTATGAACCCATCAATAACGGAGAAACACCTATTAAAACAACCCTTCAGCAATTACTTTCTGATTATAAAGATGGCACTTTAACAGGCTTAGGTGATAATCCAAAATTTTTGTTATTATCTGATGGCTATGCTACGGACATCAATATGTTTTCTAACATTTCCTCTATTTTAAAAGATTATGTTAAAAATAATATAACAATTTCAACGGTAGGCCTTGGAGAAACAGATGATGATTTGATGCAACAAATTGCATTAGAAACAGGCGGTGTGTATATTGATATAGATGATGCTCAAGATTTAGAAAAAGCAATGGCTACGGCTATTACAGATACGAGTGATGAACTTTATCAAAGACATTTCTTTAAATATCGACATGTTTTAAAATTAGATACACTCTATGCATTCATGCATATTATTTTTACAGCTATCATTGGTATGCTTTTATCTTTGCTTTCATTATTTGCAACAGGTCGCGATAACGATAAGAGAATCGTATTAATATCAGGTTTCATAACATCTATTATAGGGGCTTTATTATTGGAATTTGGTATCAATGCTATTGGTTTACCTGCAAGTATTATGACATTTATATACCTATTATTAATTGGTATGGTATTTATTAATCATGAAACAATTGAAACAAATTATCATTTGCATAAAGTGGAACAACAAAAGCAAAAAGATAAAATAAGCAGTATTACTTTTGATGATTTTGATACGGAGGGATAAACATGATGAGAGAAAGTTTATTGAAAACAATTAGAGTTGATAGTCGACATGATAATGTAAGAGTAGCTAATGCAGTTAAATCTGATTTAGAACAGGAACATGACTATCAATTAGAGTTTGCTCCCCAAGGAAGTGAACGTATTGTGCAGATGACAATACTTCGTCATCAATATAATTCACAATTATTAAATTCTTATGAGTTTACTTTATCTAGAGGTCTTTATGATGTTTATGTAACACGTGTTAATAAGATAGATGGAACGAATATTGACTTGGATATTAGCAGTAGGTGTAAGTTTAAAGAACCTGTGATGGTTGGTGGTAAATATAAGGTTCGTGCGAAATTTGTCAATTCACAAAGTTATGGTTTAAAAGGCGTTCGTGTACAAATTATAAGTGATGAAATACCTATAGATAGTCATACTATGTATTATTTGATTAATAAAGATGGTAATGAAAGTATACGCTATTATATTCCTTTTAATAATAAGAAAAGCATTGAATTCTTTGTACTCGGCATTACAACTGATATGTTTCAATTAAAAGTCGAAACGCCTAGCTTTGATATTCATATAGAGGGTTAAATGATGATTTATCATATTTCTCTAGGTATGGCATATGAATTTGCTGATACCGTTATACTTACAATAGATGATATTGAAACCATTCAATATGTAGATGCTTATCAAATTCATATTATAGTAGATGATACAACACTTTATCATAAAGTCATTGATAAAATAAATAGTTTATATACCAACATTTCCATAAAGACCATAGCTTTTAATCATAACATCGAATCTGACTATATACTCACTAATAAAAATATACATTTAAAACATTATACACTACCAGATAGATACCAATTAGATAAACAAATTCAAGCGTGTTTAACACATAAACTCAATCAATATCATGTTGACTTTAATGAAATTGAAGATTTTATGAACTATCTTGGTATTGACCAAAAACATCTTAGAGAAAATCTTAGTAGTGATCAATTGTATAATGATTTATTTCTAGGTGAATATCATTGGCAGGATATCTTTGATAAACAATCAAAGATTGATTTACTCAAGTATATCCAGGAATGTGAAGAACGTATACAAAATCATTTTAATACAAGACAAAATACAATTATTCAACGATTTAAAGATGTCATAGATGAAGTATTAAAGCAATACTTTAATGATTATACATATATCTATATTCTTAATCCTCATAATGCTTATAGTTTATATCAACTGATATCACAAATGAGTCATATAAATATGCAAAAATTATTAGATATGAATAAAGAAGCTAGTGTTTCATTTAAACAAAAATATGAAGATACCAAAAATTCTCGTAGTATATTTTCGCATAAAGAAGAAAAAACTGATGATTTATTACAAACATTAGATATGCTCATAGCTCAAAGATATGAAATTAATCGCTTTAAATCTATGAAATCTATTTATGATCAAATTTTATCTTATCTTATAGATATACAAATTATTTATCCTCAAACGGATTATGATTATCATATACCTATTCCATTTTATGATGATTTTATTAAAAAGTTTATGGAAACTAGAAACTTTAATAGTTATCAAGAATATATAGATTATCCATCTATATATCAACAATTATTTAAGCAATATAATTATCAGATTATTGTCTCTCAATATATTTTAGATAATGGTATTCTTTGTGAAGAGATGCCAGAAAATGAATGCGAAATATATGATTTATAATAATATTAGGTATAAAATTAATGTTCTGTTTGAATTAAGATATTTTGAATTCATATTTATTATTGACTTTAAGTTATGAGTTTGATAAAGTATTGATAGATGAAAAAGCGATGAACAGAAGAGATTAAAAGGGCGTTATAGAGAACTGATGGTTGGTGTAAATCAGGACATAACTTTTATGAAGATGAACTGGGAGCTGTTATTTCTAAGAGGGATAACCGTTGACTGCGTTAAAGTTTTAAGCGTATGCGTAAGCATAAAAAAAGGTGGTACCGCGGTTATAACGTCCTTTTATAAGGACGTTTTTATATGGAAGGAGAATGTGAATGAAAGATCCAAAAAATTATTATTTGACAACTGCTATAACTTATACATCTGGTAAACCTCATATTGGTAATACTTATGAAATTATCCTAGCAGATGCTATTGCTAGAAGTAAAAGACAAGAAGGATATAATGTTTATTTTCAAACAGGTACAGATGAACATGGTCAAAAAATTGAATTAAAAGCAAAAGAAGCTGGGCAAGAGCCAAAACAATTCGCTGATGAAAAAGCTGCTGAAGTCAAACGAATTTGGGATTTAATGGATACAAGTTATGATCGTTTTATGCGTACAACAGATCCTTATCATGAAAGACAAGTTCAAAAGATGTTTAAGAAACTATATGATCAAGGGGATATTTATTTAGGCCATTATGAAGGTAAATATTGTACAGCTTGTGAATCATTCTTTACTGAAACACAATTGGTTGATGGTAAATGCCCTGATTGTGGTGGTGAAGTTCATGATGCTAAAGAAGAAGCTTATTTCTTTAAATTATCTAAATATTCTGATAGATTAATGAAACATATCGAAGATCATCCTGAATTTATTCAACCAGAATCTAGAAAAAATGAAATGATTAATAACTTCTTAAAACCAGGTTTACAAGATTTATGTGTTTCTCGTACATCTTTTACATGGTCTATTCCTGTAGACTTTGATCCAAAGCACGTTGTTTATGTATGGATTGATGCCTTAACAAACTATATTACTGGTTTAGGATATGATGTGGATGGTAATCATGGTGAATTATATGAAAAATTTTGGCCTGCAGATGTTCATATTATTGGTAAGGATATTGTTAGATTCCATACGATTTATTGGCCGATTATGTTGATGGCATTGGATATTCCTTTACCTAAACAGGTTTTTGGCCATCCTTGGTTATTACAAGGTGAAAGTAAGATGTCTAAATCTAAGGGTAATGTTATTTATGCGGATGATTTGGTTGATATTTTTGGAGTAGATGCAGTTAGATATTATGTTTTGCATGAAATTCCTTATGATAATGATGGTAGCATCACATGGGATTTATTAATAGAACGTATTAACTCTGATTTAGCTAATATCTTAGGAAATCTTGTTAATAGAACTATTGCTATGTGTAACAAATACTTTGATGGTGTTGTGACAAATCCACATGTTGATGAACCAATAGATGAAGAGTTAAAAGAAGTTGCTTTAGCTATGCCTGGTAAAGTACAAGGACTCATGGATGAATTTAAAGTAGCTAAATCATTAGATGAAATATGGGTATTATTAAGACGTACAAATAAATATATTGATGATACAATGCCTTGGGCCTTAGCCAAAGATGAAAGTCAAAGAGATCGTTTGGCCACTGTATTATATAATCTTATCGAAGCTATCCGTTTTGCTGCTATTGCTTTAGAACCATATATGCCTTCAACATCTACAAAAATCTTAGATCAAATCAACACAGATCAAAGGGAAATGAAAGATTTAACAGTCTTTGGCTTGTATAAAGAAGGAACTAAAGTCACTGATAAACCACAGCAATTATTTGCCAGATTAGATCCAAAAGTTATTCAAAAGAAAATAGATGCTTTATATGCTACACCAGAGCCAAAAGAAGACAATTCTATTACAATTGATGATTTTTCTAAGATTGAATTGGTTGTAGGAACTATTGAAAAATGTGAAAAGCATCCAAATGCTGATAAATTATTAGTCTCTCAAGTTAATATTGGTAAAGAAACAAGACAAATTGTTTCAGGAGTTGCTCAATACTATACACCAGAGGAAATGGTTGGTAAAAAGGTTATCGTTGTTTCAAACTTAAAACCTCATGATTTTAGAGGTGTAGAATCACAAGGTATGTTACTTGCTGGTAATAAGAAGAAAGTATTAGAATTTGTAACTGTTGATAATTTACCAAATGGTACAAAAATACATTAAGCTCACAATTGTGAGCTTTTTAAATATTCATAGTGTCTAATATTTCTTTGGTTTTATTTTGTTTTTCTTTACGATAAACGTATGGTGATAAACCTGTTTTCTTTTTGAAATGCTTAATAAAATAACTTGATGTGCTAAAACCACACATATAAGCTATTTCGGTAATATTATAATCAGAAGATAATAATAATTTTGTAGCTTCTATAAGTCTATAATTCATAATATACTCAAATATTGTACAATTCATATGATTTTTAAATTCTCTGCAACAAGTACTTTTAGAAATACCAATTTCTTTAGATAAATCATCTAATTGAATATTCTCATGATAATGTTTTGTAATATATTCAATCATTTGTTTGATTCTTATATTATGGTCTTTCTTATAGGTTGTTTGATAACTAGAAAAAAAGTTTTTAATTAATAGATTCCAAATAGTTAATAGATGGGTGAATATATCAAATTCACTATAATCATTTTCATAGGTTCGATATATGAATAATAGATTATCCAATATATCTTTTTGCCATGGAATATCATGACTTAACATACAATATTCTATAGCATTATTTTGTATATAAGGATTAATATATTTTTCATTAATTAAGCTTCCAGGAAAACTGGATATAAATTGTGGATGCACATCGAAACAAATATAAGAACTATCATAATCTTGATAATTTGTTGCTTGATGAAGTTGTGACGAATTAATAAATATTCCTTGATTCTGCGAAACAATAATTTCTGATTTGTTCACATGGAAAGAAACAACGCCCTCTGTTACAAGACAAAATTGTAATTCTTGATGCCAATGCCAATCAATAAAACCTAAAATATTCTTGCTAATTTGTGTTGTATATATAGCTAATGGATAATCTATAGTTCCATGTTGGGTTGTTTCTTTTTTGGTTTGATCTAAATTAATATCATATATTTGCATAAGTTTACCTTACTTTCTAAATGATGAAAAATAGATTTTTGTATTTCTTAGTAGTTTATAAAGGGTAAAAATATATATAAAGATTAATGCTCCTAGAATAAAGAAATTAACAAGATTATATCTCATGCTATAATTAAATGGTAAAAGATAATCATTTAAGAAATGAGAATTTATTACAAATATTGTTAAGGCGATAAATGTAAAAGTATTAATAATAGTACTGTATCTTATATAATTTTTGGTATAGATGTGCTTTGTCATATCCATAAAAAAATCCATGATAATAAGCATAATATAGGGTTGGAAAAAGTTGGTCATTAAATGAATCATTTGATATGATTCATTTTGTATTTGAACAATTACATCACTTGTAAAAAACATACCATATAACAAGAAAAATAATAAGAAAATAAACATATACAACATTTCACCACGATGATTAGGATAAAGAGATGAGCAAGGTAATTTATTTAAATCTTTTTTATCAAAATGGTAGTCAACTTCTTGAGGAATACTATGTCTTAAATCTAAAATACATACAGCTATAATTCCTACAATACTTAATAAACCAATGATAATAATAGGATGTGTTAATATCCATGAATGTGTTGTAGCAATTTCTCGATATTGAGTTATTGGTAGACAATTGAATTGATCTAAATAAAAAATAGAGCATGCAAATAAGTAGATAGAAGATATAATAAACAAATATTTTTCTGCTTTGTTAATAATTTTATTATTAAAACGACGCATGATAAAAGGACGATAACCATATTGTAAAGCCATACTTCTTGGATGACCATAACTTACGAGTAATTCTTCTATATCATCATATTGATCTATAGAATCCTCTATACTTTTTTTTAAATCATGATAGATGATTTTTTTTCTTTTAGATACAAAATAAGAACACACAGCACTTAAATATTTTTCTACTAATTCATTCATAGTATCACTCTTTTCATAATTTGATTATAAGACAATTCATAAAAAAAATGAATAGTTTTGTTTCTTTTGTTATGATAAAAATGTATAATAGCTTACAAGGTGATGAAAATGATAGTAAATGAAACAGCAGTTAAAAACATATTAGAAGAAGTTAAACCAGCTAAGCTAGTAGCTGCTACAAAATATGTTGATGAAAAAGAAATAGAAAATCTAGAAGCATGTGGATGTATGTATTATGGTGAAAATAGAGTGCAGGCTTTTTTAGATAAATATGAATTATATCATGGTAAGGGGCATTGGCATTTTATTGGGACTTTACAAAGTAATAAGGTTAAGTATATTATTGATAAAGTTGAATTGATACATTCAGTGAATACTATAAAACTTATTAATGAAATAGAAAAACAAGCAGCTAAACATGATTTGATTTCTCATGTGTTATTAGAAGTAAATATTGCGGATGAAGACAGTAAACAAGGGTTTGATAAAAATCAAGTAAGAGAAGCAATGAATTTGATATTGAATTGCCCACATATTGTTGTTGATGGCTTAATGATGATGGCACCTAATATTGAGGTAGAAGAAACAAGAGTTTACTTTAGACAGACAAAAGAATTATTAGATGAACTTAAACAAGAATATCCGCAATATCCTTTAAAAGAATTATCAATGGGTATGTCACAGGATTATAAGGTAGCTTTAGAAGAAGGAGCAACCATTGTAAGAATTGGACGTGCATTGTTTAAAGATGAGCAAGCTTAAGCTTGCTTTTTGTATGAAATAAGATAGTTAATTGGTATAAATTCATGTATAATGAACAAAAGGGGAGGAGTCGATATTATGCGTTGCGATGTATGTGGGTATAAGATTATGCCAGGACAACACGAATGTCCTAACTGTGGTTATAAATGGGATGATGGTCATGTGAATACATTTGATAGAAATGCTTATGATCATGGACATATTCAAAACAAACCAAAATCACAAATAAATCCACAAAGAAAAACAACTATTAATCCTCAATCAACAAACGCTAAAGGCAATGTTGTATCTACGATTGTTAAAGTTTTGATTGCCATATGGATTGTTGGCTTATTATCAAGTTTTATATTTGCAATTGTAAGTAATGTATCTTCTATTTTTGGAGATGCTTTTGAAATTATTTTTGAGGATGAAGATACGTATACTGGATCTTCAATAGAAGCTGCTATAGATGCAGGATATGATTATGATGATATTTTACAAAGAAAAGAAGATACGATAGCTTTTTTTGAAGATTTGGGTTTAACGGATATTGATAGTTATGATTATGTTGGAACAGATTCATATGTTTCTTTTAGTGTTTATGCTTATAACAATGATGATACAATGTATGAAATTGGGGAAACATATATAGATGAAGAGTTATATGAAACATCTTTTGTGACATCGGGATATTTGGAAAACAGTATTCAAACGGGTGATTTAACCATTGATAAAAATATGATTGATACTATAGATGATTATATAGAATGTGGTAATCTTTACGATATGATTAATGTTTATCGTCAACAACTTATTAAAGAAGAGGATGACTATGAATATTATGATGGTAATATATATTTCACTGAAGAATATGAAGATTATGATGAAAGTTATTACTATTATTTTTCTATTGATTTTTAGGTGATTAAAATGAGATTACAATTAAATTTAAATCAATATTATGATGGTTTAGATGATTATCAAGTCAATCAATTGTTTGGTTTGTTTATGGATATGAAATCAGATGAAAAAGCTATAGCAGAAGGATTAAGAGATGGATTTCCTCAAGAAAAACCTATTTTTCAACTGGTTCAAGCTAAACTTATTCAATATTGTATTGAAATAGACGCATTTATGGAATCTTTGGGTAAAAATCCAATATTTTATATTATTGATCAATTAGAAGAATATCATTATGATTATGCAAAAGTAGATACTCAATCCATTATTGATAAATATGAATATTTGATGGAAGAACCACAATTTTCCCATTGACAACAAGCATATTTATTTATATAATACTTTCGAAAAGCGATGAATAGATGAGTAATTATCATGATGTATGAGTAGAGAGTTCTGTTTGGTGAAAATGAATGATAATAGTGATAATGAATAAAGACTAGGAGCTGTATTTTGGATCGTCAGTGATAAAATAACGTGTGCCGCGTTATAGGCTAGACTCTGATAGGAGTTGATGAGGCTTATATAGTGATGTATAAGTGAATTAGGGTGGTAACACGATACTCTCGTCCCTTGTGGATGAGAGTTTTTATATTGTTAGGAGGAAGAAAAATGGAAGAAAGACAATTAAGCGATCAGGAAAAGGTTAGAAGAGAGAAGTTAGAGTTTTTAAAGGAAAAGGGTATTGATCCTTATGGACAAAGATTTGATGTTACTGATTATTCAATGAGTATTAAGGAAAAGTATGCTGGTAAGACACATGATGAATTAGAAGAATTAGCAATCTCAGTTAAGGTTGCTGGTAGAATTATGACCAAGAGACGTAAGGGTAAAGTATGTTTTATGCATATTCAAGATAAAGAAGGTCAAATTCAGTTATATGTAAGAAAAGATGTTATTGGTGAAGATAACTATGATGTTTTGATTAAGAGTGATATTGGTGATATTGTTGGTGCTGAAGGTACAGTTTTTGTGACGAATACTGGTGAATTATCTGTCAGAGTTACAACTTATACACATCTTACAAAAGCTTTAAGACCATTACCTGAAAAGTATCATGGCTTAAGTGATATAGAAGAGAGATATAGAAGAAGATATGTTGATTTAATTATGAATGAAGAATCTAGAAAGATTGCTTTTACAAGACCAAAGATTATCCGTTCTATTCAACATTATTTAGATAATTTAGGTTATGTAGAAGTAGAAACACCAGTTTTAAATCCTATTTTAGGTGGAGCTGCTGCTAGACCATTCGTAACACATCATAATACATTAGATATGGATTATTATTTAAGAATTGCGACTGAATTATCATTAAAGAGATTGATTGTTGGTGGTATGGATGCAGTTTATGAAATTGGTCGTTTATTTAGAAATGAAGGTATGGATAGAACGCATAATCCTGAATTTACAACGATTGAAGTTTATAAGGCTTTTAGTGATCTAGAGGGTATGATGGATTTAACTGAAGGTATTGTATCTAATGCAGCTATGGAAGTTAATGGTTCTTATGAATTGGATTATAAAGGACATCATTTATCTTTAGCACCTGGCTTTAAGCGTATTTCTATGTGTGAAGCTATTAAAGAAAAGACTGGTATTGATTTTACAAGTGATATGAGTTTTGAAGAAGCAAAAGAGTTGGCTGTTCAACATGAAATTGAAATAGAACCACATTTCCAATATGGTCATATTATCAATGCATTCTTTGAAAAGTATGTAGAAGAAACAATTGTTGAACCAACATTTGTTTATGGTCATCCATTAGAAATATCACCATTAGCTAAGAAAGATACAAATGATCCTCGTTTTGTACAAAGATTTGAATTATTCATTTGTGGTAATGAATATGCAAATGCCTTTACTGAATTGAATGATCCTATTGATCAATATGAAAGATTTGCAAATCAATTAAAGGAAAAAGAACTTGGAAATGATGAAGCTAACGAGATGGATATAGACTATGTTGAAGCATTGGAATATGGATTACCTCCAACAGGTGGTATGGGTATGGGAATTGATAGACTTGTGACGTTGTTAACGGGACAGGAATCTATTCAAGAAGTTATATTGTTCCCTCAAATGAAAGTTAAAAAGTAAAATATATTGATTAAATCAATATATTTTATGTATGAAGGTACACCAGTACACACTTTGGTACACACTGAAATTTTATAGTATTATTTAAGCGTATGTGTTGATTAAAACATATACGCTTTTATATTTAATTACTATCATATTTAAAATAATGAAAGTGGCTGCAATTGCGTATTTTTTGAAACTGGCTGCAAAGTGGCTGCACTTTGGCTAGAAAGTGCAATATTTTTGTGAGTTTTTACATGTTTTTAAGTGTTTTTGGACACACTGGCTGCATTTTTCATAAGGTGGCTGCATATAGATTTTATTATATATTTCAATATATATTGAAAAAACAAATAAAATTAATTATAATAACTTTTGTGAGGTGTCTTATGTCAAAGAATACAAATTTTTTATTTAAATTAGATTTACTAATACTTAGCTTATTGATGGAAAAGGATTGTTATGGATATGAAATGACGAAGATTATATCGAAAGAATCAAATAATCTCATTGTTCCTAAAGTAGGTACATTATATCCAACTTTACATGAATTATTAGATAACAAATATATTTCTAGTTATGAACAATATATTGGTACTAAAGCCAGAGTTTATTATCACATAGAAGAGAGTGGAAAAACATATTATCAGTCGATAGTTAAAGATTATCATGATTTGGTTAAAGCTATTGATTCTATTGTTAAGAAAGGGGAAGATAATAATGAGTAGTATTATTGATAAATATTGTAAAGAGGTTAAAAAGAATTTACCTACATATGGAAAGAACGAAAAGGAATTACTAAACAATTTAAAACAACAAGGATTAGAAATACTAAATGATAATCCTGATATGACTTATGAAGCATTTGTTAGGGAAATTGGGAGTCCTAATGAAGTTATTGTAAATTATTTTGGATTTGCTGATAATGATGAGTTGTTAAAGAAATTAAACAATAAAAAACTTATTAAAA
>JAJQGQ010000004.1 GCA_021200395.1 Erysipelotrichaceae bacterium | reverse complement strand
TAGGAGGATTGATATGATGAATATTTTAATACTAAATGGTAGTCCTAGAGTAAATGGTAATACTAAAAAAATGATCAATGCTTTTATTCAAGGTGCTAATTCAAATAATGAAATTGAAATTATAGATGTTACAAGAAAAAATATTAAAGGTTGCAATGCTTGTGAATATTGTCATACTAAGGGTAACAAATCCTGTATCCATGAAGATGATATGAAAGAAATATATGAGAAATTAGAAAATACAGATATGCTGATTTTAGCATCTCCAATTTATTATCATGGAATTTCAGGACAATTAAAATGTGTCATTGATAGATTTTATGCAACACTATATCCAAAAAGAAATATGAGATTAAAAAGTATTGCTATGTTTTTAGCTAGTGGAGATCCTAATATGTATGATGGAGCAATGTTCTCATATAATGGAGATTTTTTAGAGTATTTAGGTTTAGAAAATAAGGGTGTATTTACAACTGCAGGATTTTTAAGTGAAATTAAATTACAAGAAATAAGGGAATTTGGTAAATCATTGAACTAACATTTCATTCACAAATTTTGCACAATTTTTAATCTAAATATACAACAAGGGTGTACATTTGTACACCCTTAACTGAAAAGAACGGTAATTCAAATTTCGTTCTCATAGACCTATAAAATAACATTCTCAAATGAGTAGATTTTTTATTTGTAAAAAATATTGATAGATTCAATGATTTTTAAATTTAATAAAAGATGTATAACTATTAGTTGATATAAGTAATAATAAAAAATATTTTCAATATATAAAAATGACTGTCAAAAAGTATACTTTTTTGACAGTTGCAAAAAACAAATCTAGGAGAGAGTTATGAGAAAAATATCTAAAAAAGGGAAAAAACTACTATTAATAATAGCTATTTTTTTGATATGCATATGTGTTGGAATAGGCATTTTTATTTTTGTCCAATCATTGACACCTATATATGAAGAAATAAAAGTGGAAGCTGGAACTGAAAATATAACAGTGAAGGATTTCTTAAAAGATGAAGATGATGAAGGTAGTTTATCTACTGAAATTACTTCAGAGATGCTCAATAATATAGGAGAATATGAAATTACTATTGTTGTAGATGATAAAGAATATATTTCTACTATGATTGTAGAAGACACTATTGCACCAACTGCAACAAGTGTTGATGTAGAAGTATATGAAACACAAAGTGTAACAGCTGAAGAATTTGTTAGTGATATTGATGATGTTACTGAGGTGAATATTAGTTTTAAAGATGAAGTATCAACTGATAAAGCTGGAGATTATACTGTTACGATTTTATTAGTAGATGAAGCTGATAATAAAACAACAATTGAATCAACTTTAACAGTAAAAGTTGATGATGTAGCACCAACAATCAGTGGAACTGAAAATATTAAAGTTGTTGTGGGTGATACAGTATCTTATAAAAAGGGTGTTAGTGCTCAGGATAATGTTGATGGAGAAGTAGATTTTGAAGTTGATACATCCAATGTTAATTTAGAAGAAGCAGGTACATATGAAGTAACTTATAGTGCAACAGATAGTGCAGGTAATACAGCAACTGAAACAATTAAAGTATATGTAGTCAGTGATAGTGATGATGTTACAGAGGATGAGGTTTATGCAAAGGCTGATGCAGTATTAGAAAAGATTATTGATGATTCTATGACTAAAAGAGAAATATGCAAAGCTATTTATAACTGGGTTCATAATCATATGTCATATATCAATTCCAGTGATAAATCATCATGGACAAAAGCTGCTATGTACGCTTTTAATAATAAAAAAGGTGACTGTTATAATTATTTTGCTATTACGAAAGCTTTATTAACTGAAGCAGGTATTGAAAATATAGATTTATCAGCTACTAAGCATACACATTATTGGAATTTTGTGAAAGTTGAAGAAGGATGGTATCATTTAGATACGACTCCTAGAACAGATCATCCTAATTTATTTTTAAGAACTGATGCATGGATGGATGCTTATTCTGCAACTCATAGTTATTGTTTCTCATATGATCCAGATTCAAAACCAGCATCAGCAACGGAGTAAATCATGAAGTTAGGAATTATTGGTGGTTTAGGACCACTCGCAAGTGTTTATTTTTATGAATTACTCACAAAAATGAGTGATGTTAATCATGATCAGGGTCATCTTGAAATCATTCTTCATAGCTGTCCTTCTATTCCAGATAGAACTGAATATATATTAGATCATACAAAAAATAATCCAGTACCTAAATTAATAGAAATAGGACAGGAACTGGAAAATCTCGGTGTGGATTATATCGCAATTCCATGTATTACAGCTCATTATTTTCATGATGAAATGTCAAAATATATATCAATACCTATTATTCATTTGATTCAAGAAGTTAAATCGTATCTTATTGAAAATAAAATTTATAAAGTTGGTATTATGGCAACTACAGGTACTATTACAACACATTTATTTCAAAATGAATTAAATGATTCAAATATTGAATGCATCATACCTCAACAACAGGATAAAGTTATGCATATTATTTATGATAATGTAAAAAAAGGTACTGATATAGATATGGATATATTTAATGATGTTTCTGAGGAATTATTAAGTAAAGGTTCACAAGTTATTATATTAGGATGTACAGAATTATCTATTGTGAAGAAAGAACATCATTTAGATGAAAGATATCTTGATATGATGGAACTGTTATCAGCTGTAGCGTTGAATGATTGTCATATCAAGGTAAAAAAAGATTATCAATATTTATTAGAGGGGAGAAAAACATGCAAACAAATGTATTAGAATATCTGGAACATACAGTTACAAGAGTACCAAATAAAATTGCCTATGCGAATGATAAAGATAGTTTATCTTTTCAACAAGTCTATGAATATTCTAAGTCAATTGGCAGTGCTATTTGTGAAAAAGGTTATGATAAACAACCAATCGTTGTTTATATGAAGAAGCATCCTAATGCGATTTGTGCTTTCTATGGAGTTATCTATAGTGGTAATTATTATGTTCCTATTGATGAAGAAATGCCACAATATCGTATTGATTTAATTTTTCAAACATTGAATCCTAGGATGATTATTTGTGATGATGATACAAAGAATATGATTGAGTATCAATGTGATATCTGCTTATTTGATGATCTTATTAAACATGATATTTTAGAAGATAAGTTAAAGAAAATTAGAGATAAAGCATTGGATATTGATCCTATTTATATTGTTTTTACTTCAGGTTCTACAGGTATTCCTAAAGGAGTTATGGCTTGTCATAGGAGCGTTATTGATTATATTGAAAACCTTTCTCAAGTTTTGCAGGTTAATGAAAATACGATATTTGGGAACCAATCACCTTTGTATTTTGATGCCTGTCTCAAGGAGCTCTATCCTACACTTAAATATGGAGCTACTGCTTATTTAATACCAAAACAGCTATTTATGTTCCCTATCCAACTGATAGAATTTTTAAATAAATATCATATCAATACCATTTGTTGGGTAGCTTCTGCTTTATCTTTAATATCAGGTTTTAAGACATTTAATACCGTTAAACCTAAATATCTCCATACCATAGCTTTTGGCA
The DNA here is from genome assembly GCA_021200395.1 of Erysipelotrichaceae bacterium. Taxonomy (GTDB): domain Bacteria; phylum Bacillota_I; class Bacilli_A; order Erysipelotrichales; family Coprobacillaceae; genus JAJQDJ01. Next base: position 285 of record JAJQGQ010000004.1, on the reverse strand, counting down.
GTGAAGTATTTCCAATCAAACAATATAATGCATGGAAAGAAGTATTACCTAATGCACGTTTTATTAATCTATATGGTCCAACTGAAGCTACAGGTATGAGCTGTTATTATGAAGTAGACAGGGATTTTGCTTTAGATGAAGTGATACCAATAGGAAAACCATTTCATAATACGGAGATATTATTACTTAAGGATGATAATACTTTAGCAGGACATGATGAAGTAGGAGAGATATGTATTAGAGGTACATGTGTAACTTTAGGTTATTATTGTAATGAGGAAAAGA
>JAJQGQ010000227.1 GCA_021200395.1 Erysipelotrichaceae bacterium | reverse complement strand
ATTTATTAATAAGGAAATAAAAATATCTAATAATGATTTTGTATGATTTTTAGAAGGTTTTCATAATTTAAGTGAGGGTGTATAAAAATGTTTACTTTGATATCTCAAATATTAAAAGATTTTTTTGCTATGTTTTATCAATATGGTACTATAACAATTATTTGTGCATTATTAATAATGATTGTTTGGAAAGAAATAGAAAATACCTCTATTAAAACAGTATGGCAGAATCTCATTCAACAATTTAAGGAAAAGAAATGGCAGAGAAGATTTATATTAGTTATTTATATTGTTTTAATTTTACAATGTACAATTTTTAATCGTGATTTTAATACCAATCCTTTAGAAAATGTATTAGGTAATTGGTGGATAATCAAAGATGGCGTTATTAATTATGAACTTTTTGAGAATATCTTAATTTATGTACCTTTGTATCCGTTGTTAGCCATGAATGGCTTGCTCAAAAAAATAACAAAACCTAAAAAATATAAAGGAATATTTATTCCTCTTTGTTTATCATTATCTATTGAACTTGTTCAATTATTCTTTAGACTAGATGCATTTCAGTTATCTACTATTGTATTTAATACGTTAGGTGGCTTCATTGGAGCTTTGATTTATGACTATTTGAAAATCGCTTTAAATAATACCGAAAGAATTGGAAACAATTAGTTTCCAATTTTTATTTAAGAAGATTTTATTGTAAACCATATATTTAAAATAAGTTGACAATTATAAGCTTTTATGATAGCTTGTTTTTATATTGGAGGTATACTATGAATAAGTTAAAAACAATTGATATAGTACATATCGCTTTATTTGCGGCACTAATGGCTATTTGTTCGTGGATTTCTATTCCTGCAACAGTTCCTTTTACGATGCAAACATTTGGTGTGTTTGTAGCTGTTTTATTATTAGGTGGTTATAAAGGAACATTAGCTATTTTGGTATATATTTTATTAGGGGCCATTGGCATACCTGTTTTTGCAGGTTTTACTGGCGGTTTAGGTTCTTTGTTTGGAACAACGGGTGGTTATATTATTGGTTTTTTATTTTCAGGATTAAGTATGTGGATGATTGATAAATTTTTTGGGCATAGTTCTATTGTTCAAATTATTTCAATGTTAGTAGGATTAATGGTTTGTTATGGGTTTGGCACTGGTTGGTTTATGTTTGTCTATGGTGATGTGAGTTTGTGGGTAGTATTAGGATGGTGTGTATTTCCTTTTATTATTCCAGATTTGATGAAGATAGCTTTAGCGTTTATATTATCTAATCGTTTGAAAAAGTTTATATAATTGTTAATTTTTTAACAAAAATTTGTCAAATTCTGAAAATTTCGCCTCATAACGATGATTTTTTATAATATAACTAGACAAAAATAAATAAATCACATATAATAGCAACGTACTTTAAAAGGGGGAACGTCATAATGACAAATAGAGTATATAACTTTTCTGCAGGTCCATCTATGTTACCTGTACCTGTATTAGAAAAAGTCGCAGATCAAATGTTATCTTATAAGGACACTGGTATGAGTGTTATGGAAATGAGTCATAGATCTGCAGCTTATTTAGAAATCTTTAATGAAACGAAAGCATTATTAAAGAAAGTTTTAGATATACCTGATAATTATAAAATTTTATTTATTCAGGGTGGAGCAACTCAACAGTTTTCAACAATTCCATTAAACTTAATGAAAAATGGAAAAGCTGATTATGTAGTAACTGGTCAATTTTCAAAGAAATCAGCAGCTGAAGCTAAGAAGTTTGGTGATGTTCATATTGCCTATGATGGTTCAGTAAATAATTTTAAACATATTCCAACTCAAGAAGAATTGGATATTAGAGAAGATGCTTCATATGTACATTTATGTTCTAATAACACTATTTTTGGTACTGAATGGAAATATGTACCAGATACAAAAGGTGTACCAATTGTTGCAGATATGTCTTCTAATATCTTATCTAAACCTATTAATGTATCTGATTATGGTATGATTTATGCAGGTGCACAAAAGAATATGGGTATTGCTGGTTGTGGAGTGGTTATTGTTAGAGAAGATTTAATTCAAGATCATAAAGATAATATTCCAGTATTAATGGAATATAATACAATCGCTGAAAATGATTCTATGTATAATACACCACCAACATTCTCAATCTATGTATTAGGATTAGTGTTAGAATGGATTGATTCTATAGGTGGATTAGAAGCTATGCAAGAAAGAAATATTAAGAAAGCTCAATTATTATATGATTATTTAGATACAACTGATTTTTATAAGGCTCATAGTGATAAAGACAATAGATCAATTATGAATGTTACATTTACAACTCCTAATAAGGATTTGGATGCAAAATTTGTTAAAGAATCTATTGCAGCTGGCATGACTAACTTAAAGGGTCATAGATCAGTAGGTGGTATTAGAGCTAGTATCTATAATGCTATGCCTTATGAAGGTGTTGAATATTTAGTAGAATTCATGAAGAAATTTGAAGAGGAGAATAAGTAATGTATAACATTAAGTTAATGAATAAAATTTCTCCTGAAGGTCTTCAATTATTCGATGATCAATATACTTTAGGAGAAGATATTGAAAACGAAGATGGTATTTTAGTACGTAGTGCTTCTTTACATGAATATGCTTTAAATGATAATTTAAAAGCTATCGCAAGAGCTGGTGCAGGTGTTAACAACATTCCATTAGATGAATGTAGTGAACAAGGTATTGTTGTATTCAATACACCTGGAGCTAATGCTAATGCAGTTAAAGAATTGGTTTTATGTGGATTATTATTATCTTCAAGACGTGTTTTAGAAGGTATTGAATGGACTAAGACATTAAAAGGAAAGATGGATGCTGCTAAATTGGTAGAAAAAGGTAAAAGCCAATTTGTAGGGCCTGAAATTGAAGGCAAAAAATTGGGTATTATCGGTTTAGGAGCTATTGGTGTAAATGTGGCCAATGCAGCTATTAAATTAGGAATGGAAGTTTATGGTTATGATCCTTATATTTCTGTAAATGCTGCATGGGGATTAAGTAAATGGGTTAAGAATGCACCTACAACTGATATTATTTTTAGCGAATGTGATTATATTACATTACATGCACCTAGTACAAAAGAAACAAAAGGTATCATTAATGCAGAAAGCATTGCTAAAATGAAGGATGGTGTACGTATCTTAAACTTCGCTCGTGCTGATTTAGTAGATTCACCAGCTATTTTAGATGGTGTAAAATCTGGAAAGGTTGCTAAATATGTCACTGATTTTGCGACACCAAATATCATTGATCAAGAAAACATCATTGTTATGCCTCACTTAGGTGCTTCTACACCTGAATCTGAAGACAATTGTGCAAGAATGGCTGTTAATGAAATGAAAGCTTATTTAGAAGATGGTAATATCATTAATTCAGTTAACTTCCCAATGGTTAATGAGCCACGTACAACAAAATATCGTATTTGTATTATTCATAAAAATGTTCCAAATATGTTAGCACAATTTGCTTCATTATTCGCTAATGAACAGATTAACATTGAAAATATGACAAATCGTGCTAAAGGTGATTATGCATATACAATTCTTGATACTAATGATAAAGTTGATGTTGAGAAATTTCAATCTTTAGAAAATGTTGTAAAAGCAAGAGTAATTGGATAACCAGGATGAGAATCCTGGTTTTTTGGAACAATAAAACCCCTAGCTAGGCTAGGGGTTACTACAAGCTTTCAGCGTAGTGATAATGGTACTATTTGAAACACTCCTTTCGTGATATAATTATAATGCGGTTACCAAGTGCATTATAATTATTAGAAAGGAGTGTGGTCATATGAATAAACAATATTCAGATGACTTACATAGTTTATCACATACTAAATG
>JAJQGQ010000196.1:3522-3893 GCA_021200395.1 Erysipelotrichaceae bacterium | reverse complement strand
GTGATAAACAATTAGATTTAGATGTGGAAATGATATCAAAAATCATTTCAGCAAGTATTAATGATCTTAAACTGTAGACAAAATCATAATTTTGTTCAAAATATATTATTCTTATTTGTAATCTTATAATTTATCATTATAATTAAATTGGAGATGGTAGAAATGCTTTGGTTTATTATATTGATTATATGTACATCATTAGATTGTTTTGTTTATGCGATTGAAAAAGGTGCTACAACTAATGAATTATCAATTAAAAAATCATTCAAACATAGTCTAGTGTTTGGCTTAACTAATATGATGATGATTTTGATTGGTTACATCATTGCTGATATCTTTTTTACGGAAAGACTTATTAATATCAATCGTTA
>JAJQGQ010000196.1:0-3512 GCA_021200395.1 Erysipelotrichaceae bacterium | reverse complement strand
ATTTTGCCTGTATTGTTTTGATTTTTTTAAGTTTAATGTTTTTTTCAAGAACATTTTTTTCAAAGGAATTTGTAGAAAGACTCAATTTGAATTTTAATTGTATGGATAGTTTTAAAAAAGCAATGTTTTTAGGCATTGATATCTTACTTATTGGTATGTGTTTCTATTATTTAAATATACCTATTGCTAATCAATTAATTATAGCATTTTGTTTTTCTTTTGTAGCTGTTTATTTAGGCTTATTTTTAGGCTATTATCTAGGTGCAGCTTTTCAAAAGGGAATTTATACAACATGTGGCATATTATCTTTACTTGTCGCTTTTGTACAAATGTCTTCCATTTTGTAAGGAGTGATATATATGCCTCTTTATAACAAGGTTAATATGAAGGATCTATTGTCGGAAGGCTTGTATTTACTCATATTAGAAAAACCTTTTGAAAAAATAACTGTTAAACAAATATGTGATAAAACAGGTGTCATTAGAGGAACGTTTTATAATCATTTTATGGATAAATATGATGCTTTAGAATATTTAACGAATCGTTTAATAACTGAAGATTTTGAAATAGATCAATCATTATCTCATATAGAAATGAGTCGAAAATTTGCTTTGCACATGCTTACAGCTATATATGACAAAAAAGAGTTTTTTCGTCGTGCCTTTACTATTACAGGCCAAAATAGTTTTGAAAGTATGCTAGAAGATATTTTTACGAAAATGTATAGTTCAATCTTTGAATATTATGATGTTGATTTTTCGCAAACACCAGTGACTCAAGAATACTTATCACGATATTTATCGTCAACTTCCATATTCATTTGTCGTGATTGGGTAAAAACAAACTATAAACAAACACCTGAGGAAATATTTGAAGTTTTCGAATTCTTATGTTCATATAATTTAAAAGATTTTGTTTATAATAATGCTAAAAATGATAATTAAGGTAAAAGAAATATTCAATTCATAATTGTTGTTTATGATATCCTTGTCAATGATAATTGACACTCCACAACTCTTGCTACTTCTCTCCCCTGTAAGAGCTTGTGGAGTTTTTTCTTGTTTATTGTAAGAATAATGTAGTATAATAAAAGTGTGGGGTGAGAAAAAGTGAAAGATATTGATTATATAAACACTTTTTTTAATATGGTTTACCATAACGAGCAAGCGTATATGAGAGATTTTGTTTCTTCTTTTGATTATATCCAAGGTTATTGTGAATGGTTGCTTTCAAGACATATTGAATGTGATGTATTTCGTAGTATTCTTGAAACAGATACTCATCTGTTTCAAGCCAAAATGAAAGCCTCTGATATTAATCATTTATTACATATTCCTTTTGTTGAAGAAGTTAAAAGAATTTCTGATACTTATATTGATAGAACTCATATCGTTTTCATTCCTGGATTCAATAAAGAAAGTGTATTTCAAATGGATGAATTAGAAAGCAATGGTTATTGCATTTATAATATTAGAGATTATTTTCACTTATCTGATTTATCATTTTATGATCCTTTCGATGCTTTTTTTCATGCAATGAATCAAGCGGATAAATGGCCTGGAGCTTTGATTTTTAATGAACATGAACGTATCTTTGTGCCTATTCATAATGATGCTGATTTAGCAGCATTTAAACAATATATTGAATGGGGTTATGATTTATTTCAAATATATGATGTTTATGAAGATGATTCTTATTTTGTACATATTAGTGATACTCATTTTGGTGGAAAGAATAAAACGGAACAGGGATTAGAACGTCTCTATAGTTCATTAGATCATATTGTACCATTATTAAAATCCAATCAACCATTAAAGTTTTTAATAACTGGCGATCTTATGGAACTTCCTAATCGTAAAAATATGTATATTGCTCATGATTTTATGATTGATTTAAAAAAGAATTATAAAGCTGATGTGACTTTTATATTAGGTAATCATGATGTGATTGTGCATGGGTTTAATTTTGGCAGGATGCAAAAGAGCAAGGTTATTGCTTATTTGTTAGGTGAAAATATCAAGGTTCTTGAAGATGAAAAGATTATTCTGGTTAAGATGGATACGACGAGTGAAGGTAATTTGGCTAGAGGTAAAGTGGGACAAAGACAATTGGATGAGATAGATGATGAATTATCAGTTATTGATCACATTGAAGATTATACGATTATAGTCATGTTACATCATCATGTATATCCTATTACAAAAGCACAATTTATTAAAACTCAATGGCATGAGAAGACTTTTATTAATAATATTGTAGAAACTTCTAAAGTATTGGTTGATGCACCATTACTCATTCAATGGCTTAAAAAGCATCATATTCAATATGTGGTGCATGGTCATAAGCATTTGCCTTTCTTTAGAAAAGAGGATGGTATTTATTATATTGGTGCTGGTAGTGCTACAGGAGGATTAAAGGAAAGTAAGAGTCGTTATATTTCTTATAATTTATTGAAATATAATCTTAAACAAAAAAGAATGACCACTTGTATGATTTTTTATGATGATAAGGCGAAAGCCGAAAGACAGCGTGTAGAGGTTTATTTATTTAGGGGTGATGATAATGAATCAGGAAATGAATGATATGATTTTATTTTATAGCTTTTCTAAGGGTTTTGGTAAACCTGTACCGATGGATTATTATGATTTGGTGTTAGCTTTTTTAAGACAGGATAGTTTTTATCAGGAAGTTGTTCATTTTGATACTTTATCATCTACCTTACAACAATGTCTTACCATACAGCCAACTTTTAAAGAAGATGTTTTAGCCGCTATAGATACTTATCAGGAAGATAAATCAAGAATATTAGCGAAATGCTTATTAAAACAATTTTTAGTTTTTAATTTTTATGATTTAGATATGTGTGGCGTTGTCGCGGATAATATGCCAGGAGAGGATCATGTTGCTTATCATTTTGGACAATTGGCTTCACAAATGAGTTATGAAAAGATTATGGAAATGTTGCATCGTCCTAATTATCATATTGTGATGTTACAAAGTGATAGTTTAGGAAAAGATGTTGATTTATCACAAATTCGTCAATTGCCAAATATCACTATTTATGAAACAACATTGCAACACCAAGTAAGAGAGCGAATTAGGGATGCGCAAATTGTTATTACTAATAAAAATCTTATGAATAAAGATACCTTAGAAGGTCTTAATCAAATAAAACTCATTTGTTTAACAGCTACAGGCGTTAATAATGTTGATTTGGATTATTGCAAGGAACATCATATCCAAGTAAGAAACATTAAAGGATATTCAACCAATACAGTTGCTCAACATACTTTAGCCTTAGCATTACATTTAATCGAAAAAAATAAAGCTTATGATGATTATGTTAAAACCAAAGCTTATGCCAAAAGTCAACAATTCAGTTTTTTTGATTATCATTTTCATGATATATCTTCACTAACCTGGGGTATAGTGGGCTTAGGGGCAATAGGGCGTCAAGTCGCTTATATAGTTTCTGTTTTAGGAGCAAAAGTACAATATTATTCAACCAGTGG
>JAJQGQ010000239.1 GCA_021200395.1 Erysipelotrichaceae bacterium | reverse complement strand
TGGAACTGCCAAAGCGTCTTTTCTTTTTGAACTTATGTACCATTTTAACTGTTCCGTCCTTTTGTACGATCTCTTGGGCTTCTTCTTTTCTCTCAGTTTTCTTTCCTCTGTTGACACAGTTAAAACGTTTTTCAAGATTATAACTTATTTCAGAATTAACTTTTAGCTTTAGTCTTAAAGTATGAACTGCCATTGAAATACCTCCAAACATTTTTATATCTAAATATATTATAGCAAATATATATAAATATTTAAATAGAGATTTGGGAATTTCGTGTTTGATTTAAAAAAATATGCCAATTCATCCCGCTACTAAAGTAGAAGGCTTTTTTGGCACTTCTTTAAGCAGACCGCTTATTCTTCAGAGCAATAGACAGGTAGGTAAAAATATTCAATATTGGAGTTTGGAAGAACACATTATGAAAATGTTGCTTACTTTAATTTTAAAACAAATCCAGATCTAAATAGAACATTTGAGGGTGATATTAGTCCTAATTATCTTATTCCTATTTTATCTCATATTGCAGGTACAACTATTATAAGAGAAAAAACACCCATTGTTTTTGATGAGGTACAATTATGCGAAAGGGCACTGACAAGTTTAAAATATCTTTGTGAAATGGATAATGATTATCATATTATTGTTGCAGGAAGCTTGTTAGGGGTTGCAGTTAATAGAGCAACATTTTCATTTCCAAGTTGGTAAAGTTGACAGAATGACGTTATATTCAATGGACATGGAGGAATTTATGATAGCTTGTGGTGAAGAAGATTTGGTTCAAAAAATAAAGGAATCATTTGAATCGAATACACCTTTACCTTATGCATTGCATCAAGGGGCACTTCAATTGTATCGTCAATATCTTGTAGTTGGCGGAATGCCTCAATGTGTCAAACAATTTATTGAGACAAAAGATTATATTTTAGTTCGTCATGATCAAGATGCTATTCTTATGGATTACTTGGATGACATGAGTAAGTACAACAATCGTAATGAAATCAAAAAAACAAGATTAATTTACGATAATATTACTGTACAATTATCAAAAAAGAACACAAGATTTCAATATAAACTCATAAAGAAAGGTGCACGTGCATCAGAGTTTGAGAATGCTATTGAATGGTTATGCTTATCAGGTATTGTTTCTCAAGTATACCGTGTTGAAACGATAAAAAAACTTTGGATAATTATAGAGATATTGATGATTTTAAGATATATCAGATTTAGGGCTATTATGTGCTAAAAAAGGGTTGCTGGCTAATGATATTTTATATATGGTTGATGATATCAATGATTTTAAAGGTGGCATGGTCGAGAATTACGTTAACTTACAATTGACTATTAATGAATATCGTACTTATTATTATTGTAGCAAAAGAGGCGCAGAAATAGACTTTATCATTCAACGTAATGGCGATCTTATACCAATAGAAGTTAAATCAGCTGATAATACCAGATCTAAAAGTTTAAATACATATATTGAAAAATATCAACCAGCTTATGCTATAAAAATATCAACAAAGAATTTTGGATTTAATGATAATAAAAAGATTGTTCCATTATATGCAACATTTTGTATATAAATAATGAGGTAGAATTTCTACCTCATTTAGTCTTTTTGAAATTTTTCGATTTGACATATATGATGCTTATGATTTTCACCATTACTATCTTTATCATAGGTAATACCTACTAATAATAAATTTCCATGATATAATTCTAAACTATTAGGATAATTTTTATTTTTAATTTGATTAATAGCAGTATTCACAGATTTATCATATTTTAATTCAATAATCATGGCTGGATGAATAGAGTTATATGGTATAAATACGATATCCGCAAATCCTTTACCAGTTGGGAATTCTCTTGTGATGGTATAGTAATCTTGAGCTGTATAATAAGATAAGAAAATTGTTGTGTATAATGAATTTTCATTATTATACATTTGGTTAGAATTGATATATTGATCATGCATATATTCAATACCTTTTGCTACTTCTTTTTCATCTAAATTCCAGGTGGCTTCTAGTAATTTTTGAGATTTTTCAATTGATTCATAAGTACGTTGATATTTAGGTGTATTGATAGCTTCAACAAATGACATTAAAACTTCTTTATTTGGGATATAAACAGTCTTGCTATTGTTATTATAACCTAAATAACCCAAATGGATAAGTAATGTAAAAACATCATCTTTTGAATTAAATAAAGACATATCATTTTGAAAACTGACAATGCTTACTTTTATTTCTTGCCCTGCTATCAAATTTTCAACATCTTCTTTTAAGCCATCATAATTTCTAATAATTTGTTTTTTCAATGTAGAGAACGCACCAGTTTTTGACCAGTGATTAGTATATTTGTTGTCCAAAATAGTACTTACAATAGAACGAGGATTATAAATTGAAATATCATTATCTAAATGATATCCATCATACCACAATTTCATCTTATTATAATCCATATTATAGGTGTTACACAATTCTTTTACTTCTTTATCAGTGAATCCCATATATTCTTCAATAGGAATTGGGTCAATCATTGAAATTTCTTTAAACATATTGATGGCACTTTCATCTCCATATTTTTTTATAGGAAGAATACCTGTCATATATACCATCTCAGCATATTTTTTACCTTTAAATAAAGAATTCATAAATTCAAGATATTTATCTTTATCTTCTTCGCTAGATTTGGTATTGCGTAATACACAATCCCATTCGTCAATTATAATAATAAATTTTTCTTTTGTTTGATCACATATATCTTTTAAAGATAATGATAATTTATCCTTCTTTAAATAGTTAATATTTGGAAAAACATCATCAATATCTCTTAAGATGGCAGTTGTAATTAAAGAGGTCATTTCGTCAATTTGATGTGTTATATTATAAAATTCTTGAATATTGATAAATATAACATTATGTTTATTCAAATGTTTTTTATATTCTGACCATTTAGAAATATCTAAATGATCAAATAAATCTGATGAGTTGCAACCTTTGGAAAAATAAGCTACTAGCATATCAGCATCAGTACTTTTGCCAAATCTACGAGGTCTTGACACACATATAAATTTATTATCTTCTTTGGATATTTGATATATTTTTTCGATAAGTAATGACTTGTCAACATATATTTTTTTGTTATATGCTTCCATAAAATTATCATTATCAGGGTTGAAATAATCACTCATAGTTACAACTCCTTTCTTTGTATAAGTATTATAACATTAATTTAATAACAAAAAAATGAAAAATATATATTTATTATAAAACTAGGTGTATCAAATAATGATTATTTTAAATTTATTGAACATATCACAAATTCATTAAGAGAGGTGACTTTGCCTTACTGGTTAAAGGAAAGCAATATTAATGAAGATGAAGTAACATTAATGCATTCTTATATTATAGGTGGATCTATGTTTTTGCTGTTTGAGTGGGTTGAAACTGGATTACAAGGTGTAGAAGAAATATTTGACACCATGATAAAATACGGCTTATATAATTATGTTTATACGAAATAGTTCCAAAAGGAACTTTTTTGCGTAATTTGTTTTTTTATGGACATACTTGATATAGGTGATACAATGAACATCAATTTAGCTAAAAATATTATTATCTATAGTATATGTTTATTACTTATTTATTATGTCTATATATTATTTCATATAGGAGATATTCTTTATTATATCTTTAAGCTTATATTACCAATTATTATTGCTTTATTTATTCACTTTTTATTAGAACCAATCATTAACTATTTCTCTATACATATTAAACGACAAATAGTTGTTATATACTTTTATCTTGCTTTTGGTGTATTAGCACTTATCATTGCTTATTTTATTTTACCCAATATTATTGATCAGTGTATGATATGTTATGAAATA
>JAJQGQ010000005.1 GCA_021200395.1 Erysipelotrichaceae bacterium | reverse complement strand
CCCATCTAATTTGATAATTAAAATCTTTGCAACCCCAAATTATTTTGAATTACCGCAATTAGGAATGGGATTTTTAACTTGTAATATGCAATAGTCTAATTAATTGATGCTATAAAACTTGATAGTGATGCTTCCCCTATCACTCTTACTCTAGACAAATAAGTCAAATCATCGCCCACTTTAACCTTACCATAATTTGTAGTGAATGCACATAAAATATCGGTTTTTTCAACTGCTGTTTGCGATGCATCTGTCACGTCACCATAGGGATAAGCAAATGCTTCAGTATTTTGTACGATATCCATAGCCTTCAACAAATCATCGATGATTTCCTGTTCACTCATCGCACTAATAATACCACCATGACCTATAGTCCCACCTGCTTTATGCATATCATAGGAATGTGATTGAAAGGAAACATATTCACTAGCATATTGAACAATCTTATCTTCCGCTTTAGAAGCTATAACAAATGATGTGGCAGGTATCTGATATTTTTCTAATAATGGTATACCATATTTAAGAAATCCATTCTGACCATCATCAAATGTTAAAATAACACTTTTCTTAGGTAATGTTAATGTTCCATTGACATAAGCTGCTAATTCTGCATAACTTGGAAAATAATAATTATTTTCGCTTAGATATTGTAATTGTTCCTCTAAATCAGTATCTAAAATATAATTTGTATTTAAACTATCAGGAATATCATCTTTAGTATAAACATAATGATACATTAATACAGCAATACCATCTGTATTCTCGTCCATATCTTCTACTACATGAACAACTCTTTCTTTACTAATAGTTATATAATTATAATTAATAGTATAAGTAAGCGTATATTCACCTACATTTGATGTGTCCACAGAACCAGTTATCGTTACTTCATTTGTAATATTGCTACCATCAGTTTTATCAATCACATGACATCCTGATTCAATATATGTCTCATTCAATTTCACATATGTATCCTGTGATCCATTCAAATTCATCACAATATTACTTTCATCTATAACATGAATAATGCGACTAACCGATTGATCATTATAGGTATAAGTAAGCATATAATCACCAGCTTGTGACGTATCAACAAAACCAGATATCTCAGCTTCGGGAATATTCGTCCCTTCATCATCGTAATCTTCATTAATATTCATGACAATTTCACTCTCACCAACTAATGTTAATGTTTTCTTTTGCTTAATAATGATAAAACTCATCATTGCAATACAAAAAATCAATATAACCAATATAACTATTTTACCTTGTTTCTTTAATTTCATTTTTTTCTCTCCCCAAAAAGAGTATACCAAAACTATATCTTAGAATCAAATATAATTAAGGTAAATATTTTGTCAATTTAGCACTTATTGACTGAAAGTGCTAAATGTTCACATTCAGTTCACATATATGTTTATAATAAGCATTGTTAGCAATCCAAGGGGTTGAGTGCTAAAATAAAAAAGGAGGAAAATTATAATGTTAAAACCATTACATGATTATGTTATTTTAAAAAAGGAAAAAGCAGAAAACAAAACTGCTAGTGGAATTATCTTGACTACTCCTAAAGAACAAGCAAGTAATCAAGCAACTGTTGTATCAGTAGGACCTGAATGTGATGAACAATTACAACCAGGTACAACTGTTATTTTTAAAGAGTATTCAGGTACTAAATTTAAAGATGATAATGAAGATGAATATATGATCTTACAAGAAGAAGATATCTTAGCTATTGTTGAAATGGAGGCTTAAAAAATATGAGTAAAGAGATTCGTTTTTCAAAAGATGTTAGAGATGCCATGTTGGATGGTGTTAATACTTTAGCAGATGCTGTTAAGGTTACAATTGGTCCTAAAGGACGTAATGTTGTATTAGATAAAGGTTATGGTTCACCATTGATTACTAATGATGGTGTTAGTATTGCAAAAGAAATTGAATTAGAAGATGCCTTTGAAAATATGGGTGCTAAGTTAGTATATGAAGTCGCTAATAAGACAAATGATGTTGCTGGTGATGGTACTACTACTGCTACTATTTTAGCTCAAAGTATGATTCAAAATGGTTTGAAAGCTGTAGAAAAAGGCGCTAATCCTCAATTGGTTAGAGAAGGTATTGATTATGCTTCTAAAGAAGTAGCAAATTATATCTTAGATAAATCACATAAAGTAGAAACAAATGATGATATTAAATCAGTTGCTACAATTTCCTCAAGTGATCCTGAAATTGGTACTTATATTGCTGAAGCTATGGAAAAAGTAGGTAGAGATGGTGTTATTACTGTTGAAGAATCTAATAGTTTTGATACTGAATTGGAAGTAGCTGAAGGTATGCAATATGATAAAGGTTATGTTTCACCATATATGGTATCAGATAGAGAAAAGATGACGATTGATTTGGATGATCCATTGATTATGGTTACTGATCAAAAGATTAACAGTACTCAAGAAATCTTACCTATTCTAGAACAAGTTATGCAATCTCATAAGCCATTATTGATTATTGCTGATGATTTGGAACAAGAAGTAACTTCTACAATTGTTGTTAATAAATTAAGAGGAACATTTAATGTAGTAGCTACTAAAGCTCCTGGATTTGGTGATAACCAAAAGGATGTATTACAAGATATTGCAACATTAACTAATGCTACATTCTATAGTAAGGATTTGAATATGGAATTAAAAGATATGCAAATGAGCGATTTAGGTTCTTGCAAGAAAGTTCATATTACTAAAGATCATACAACTATGGTTGGTGGTGCTGGTGATGAAGCAGCTATCAAAGACCGTATCAATGAAATTTCTAAACAAATTGAAAATTCTTCTTCTGAATATGATAAGAAGAATTTAGCTGAAAGATTAGGTAAATTAAGTAATGGTGTTGCTATTATTAAAGTTGGTGCCGCTACTGAATCAGAATTAAAAGAGAAGAAATTAAGAATTGAAGATGCTTTAAACGCTACAAAAGCTGCCGTTAGTGAAGGTATCGTTATGGGTGGTGGCGTAACATTGGTTAATGCTTATGTTGCCTTAAAAGATCAATTAAAATCAACTGATGTTGATAAACAAAAAGGTATTAAAGTTGTCTTAGATTCATTACTTACACCAATGGGTCAAATTGCTGAAAATGCAGGATATAATAGTGATGAAATTGTTGAACAACAAATGAAAGTTGAAGATGGACAAGGCTTTGATGCTAAAGAAGGTGCTTGGGTATCAATGTTTAATAAAGGTATCATTGATCCAACTAAAGTTACACGTAGTGCTTTATTAAATGCTGCTAGTATTTCTGCATTGTTCATTACAACAGAAGCTGGTGTTGCTCAAATTAAAGAAGATACTCCAGCAAATGCAGGCGCTCAAGATATGGGCGGTATGTATTAATATAAATAAAAGACATAAATATATAAAATCCCCTAAACATAAAAATGCGAGAATTAAATCTCGCATTTTTATTTGCTCTTATAATTTTCTTTTCTTATCATAATAGGCGTACAACTATCACCATAAAATTCAAACGATTCTCCTATTACTTCTCCACCCATTTTTTCTAACATATGAACCGTAATATCTCTAGCTTCTAGATAAAGTGTATCAACACCTTGTAGAAACAAATCCTCTAAAGCAAATCTTATCATTTTTGTAGCTATTCCCCTATTTCTATAAGCTGAAATAATAACTATTCTACCCATGTGACATTCATCATTATCAAAATAAGCACAAATTGTACCAATAATAGTTTCATCATCTAAAACATACCACCATTGAGGATGTAAATCATCCTCAATATGCGTTAATGATTTAGGTATACCTTGTTCACTCTCAAAGATTTCTCCTGATAAATCTTCTAATAATACAAATTTATCGTCAGTTGCTTTATATATATTCATTTATTTCTACCTTTCTAAC
>JAJQGQ010000095.1 GCA_021200395.1 Erysipelotrichaceae bacterium | reverse complement strand
GTTCTTATATAAGGATTGTTTAAAAGAAAATACTTATCTTTTTACTATTTTTATGTCCACGTACCTCAGATGGATAGAGGAGTCGCCTCCTAAGCGACCTGCCGCAGGTTCGAATCCTGTCGTGGACGTTTTTTTATACTCAAAAATGTTTTATTTATCAATTATTTTGATTTTAGCTGATTGCTAAACTATACTTTTGACATCTAATGTTTGATACTTTTTGTGAAATAACAATGATAAAATATTGTTAATATTATCAAACTTTAGTATAATAAACATATAGAAAAGGAGGCATGATTTATGGAATTTACTAATCATTTAAGAAAAATGACATTTGAAGGAAAAAGCTATAATGTTTTAACAGATGAAGAATTAGAAGATTTAATCATAGCTGAAGTTTTTGATCAACGTTACAAAGATGGAGATGTTAAATTAGTTGAGTTTGATAACTTTGTTAAAGAAAGAAAAAAGAAATATGGCTTATAAAGTTTTTATCGAAAATGAAGTTATTGAAACAATTGATAAAATAAATTATGAACTTAAACAATTTTCTACCAGTAAACAATAAAAGACTCAAGAATATAACACTTCCGAGTCTATCTATAAGCAAATATTTGTATATTAGAAAGAAAATTGGATTAAGTTAATTGTACTTAACCGCATATGTAAAACTTATGATGGCTTTTCATTTGGCAAAACACAAAATTGAATATAAAATGTGAAAAATAACTAATGAAATTGATTTATCTACTGTTAATAGTGCAATATTTTATGGTAAAATGTCCATAGTGCCCCCTTACCCCCAGAGAATGCATGTTTATTATATTTTATGATTGTTTCAGGATGAATCATCATCATGAAACCAGGGTGTTGGATATGTATTGCAGTACCATATCAGTTTGCCACCACATTTAGGACAGCGACATTCTTTGTCATTCTGGTCGTCATCGGGGTTACTATCATCAGGATTGATATTCTTGGGAGCGGGTTGACCCAGGAGTTCACGACATAATGGTAACTTTGTCTTTCGACTATTATTTGACATAAAGCCATAGTGACGAATCTTGATGAAACCATATGGCACTATATGCATCATGAACCTTCTGATAAATTCTAATGCAGTTAGTGTCATTTCTTTTTGCTTAGAATTATCCTTGTAGTCTTTATATTTGAAGGTAACAGTATGATTAGTTTCATCATAATTAAGTATTCTGGAATTGGTAATAGCCACTCTATGAGAATATCTGCCAATATAGTTAAGGACAGCCTGATTATTATTGAAAGGTTTTTTTGAATAAACAACCCAGTCCTTAGAATAAAGTTCATCAATAAGAGTTTTATATGGTTTATCATCAAAATCAATAAGATTTCCTTCACTGTCAGTAAGTATTAGTTTCTTCATACCATCAATAAATTTTCCTCTAAACATCCTTGATAATGCCTTAACAGGGACAAGATAATTAGCGGGAGCTTTTTTGAAAGTATCATTACCATTTTCATCAATGGTTAAACCTCCACCTGAAACAATCATGTGGATGTGCGGGTGAATCCAAAGATTCTGACCCCAGGTATGGAGAATTGATGTAAATCCAACCTGTCCATAATACTTTTCAGAAACCTTAAGAAGAGTTTTTGAAGAAGTGCTGAAAAGAAGGTTATACATTTTCTTCTTATTGTAAAGAAAGATATCATTGAGAGAATCAGGGACAGTGAAGACAACATGGAAATATGGTATATCAAGAAGGAATTCAGACATTTTTGAGATCCATTCTTCACGCTGCTTGGCTTGGCATGAAGGACAGTTGCGATTGCCACATGAATTGTAGTGAATACGTTTGTAGTCACAGTCTTCACATTCATAGGCATTGAAACCAAATACATCAGTGCCACAGGCAGCCATGTAGTTGTAAGCTTTTAAATGATGACTGTCAAGAAAGAATTTGTCCATATAGCTCTTTCTTTCAGAGCTAAGAATGTGCTGAAAAATAGTAGTAGACATAAAACTAGACTCCTTTCAAAAGCTTATCCATAAAGGAAACATTATTATTCATCATATTGGATGAGAAATGAAGATAACGGGATGTAGAGGCAAGAGAACTATGACCCATTCGATATTTAAGGACACAGACATCTCCACCAGCTCTTAAGAAGTTGACAGCATAAGTATGTCTAAGGCCATGAAAGGTAATAGGAGTTGTAATACCAGCGGCAGCTATGTAAGAATTAAAATGTCTTCTGATGGTTTCGATAGTAGGTTTATGACCTTTTCTATACTGAAAGAAGTAATCATCAGAACCAGGTTTGATGCGATATTCCTTAGCATAACGTTGAATGGCACAGTAGACAGTATTATCCATAGGAACATTTCTGGATTTGTTTCTTTTGGATTGACGAATATGAATAATCTTGTTTAAGCCTTTGGTGTGGATATCAGAGATTCTTAAAGAGGCAACCTCATTAATTCTAAGCCCACA
This sequence comes from Erysipelotrichaceae bacterium, assembly GCA_021200395.1. Classification (GTDB taxonomy): domain Bacteria; phylum Bacillota_I; class Bacilli_A; order Erysipelotrichales; family Coprobacillaceae; genus JAJQDJ01. The sequence continues at coordinate 1,463 of JAJQGQ010000095.1, read as the reverse complement.
GCATAAGGCCAGCTTAATAACACAGTCATCCCTGGAATCAGCAGCGGTTAGCTTAAGAAGACTAATAACCTGATCATCAAAAAGATATGCAATTTCTTTCTTTCTGGTAATAGCTTTAGGGACGACATAAGGATTGACAGGCTTAAAGAGGACAGCATTAAAGAAGAAACGGACATGGGAATTATAGCAGTTAACAGTATTCTTATTAAGAGGTGTACTATTAAGATATACAATGAAACTGCGAAAATGATCAATTGTAATATCAAATTCATTATCATAATTGATAAAATCAAGGAATCGGGAAATACCACATACGTAGTTTTCAACAGTACGAGGTGCAGCATTTTTGAGGGACAGAGCATCAATGGTTTCCTGAAGGACAGGATATTGTTTGATTTTGTCATTAATCGTATTTTTAAACATAAACATCATCCTTTCTTGATTATATGACAATATTAGTATAAAAGAAAAAGCCATCATAAGATAGATGGTCGCAACACAAATTTAACAAAAAATGAAAAAAGTACTAGACTACCGCGTAAGCGGTTTAGTACAATAGACGTATATTGTATTGATAAATTTGGCAATTATTCTTATTCAATAAAATTGTTAAACGAAATAAAACAGATGCAAAGCAATATTTCTGATAACCCTAATATGTATCCTAAAATAAAACCTAATCATCATAAAGCTATATTATGGAAATTAAAATATAATTTATATTATAGAGTTAACGAAAGTTCCAAGACCATCATAATATATAGCTTAAAGTCATTTAAGGAAAATCAATAAGTTTATTAATGGAAGATTTATACATCTGCATAAGTCTTCTATTTTTATTTTTTGATTAAAATCAGCTAAATATACATATAGTTTCATCAAGAATCTTTTCATTCATTTTGGCACCTCCTTTCATAGTAAAAGGAGGATCACTTTTCAGCAATTCTCCTGGTAAAAACTTTATGCCTTGATAAGGTTATGTATTTGTTGATAAGCAATGTATTATCTGTATTCCTTAGTAATAAATAAAATATAATCGAGCCTGAATAAATGGCATGTTAGGTGTTTACAGTGACATAATATGTGCTAACACTTTTGCTAACACTATCGAAAATACTGATGAAATAGTATGTCATTAGATGAAAACTTTGAGTAAAATTTTTTTGATTGCATCACATAAATTTCAATTGGAATAAAAACGGTAATAAATGATTCAAAATGATAAAACGTTCTCCTAAGCGACCTGCCGCAGGTTCGAATCCTGTCGTGGACGCTTTTTTATACGCAAAAATGCTTTATTTATCAATGCTTTTTGATTTTGGTGATTTTTAGCTTTGGTTAAATTTCTTGTTAACATTTTTCCTAACAAATTTGATGAGACCCTATCAAAAACATATCCTTATAAATCATCTTACTATATTTTTCCTGAACTATTTAAATTACCATTTTTATTTCTATATAAA